>CAYGLI010000022.1:0-22422 GCA_964350795.1 uncultured Micavibrio sp. | reverse complement strand
CGGCAACGTCGGTGACGACATCGAATAACGAATCTTTATCGGCATCAACAAACGGTGCGGTTATTGTTGACGCGGTTGCGGATGCCCCGAATTTGAACGCAGGACCAGACAGAACGGTTGAGGCTGGTGAGTCTGTTGCGTTAAACATTTCTCGTTCATTAACGGATATTGATGGGTCTGAAACATTAGGTAATGTCACAATTTCTGGTGTACCTGCTGGATACTCATTAAACCAAGGAACATTATTAGCGAATGGTGATTATGTTTTAACGCAGGCTCAATTAAATGGCCTTCGAATTAACACTCCTATCAATGGGTCTGGTAATGTTGAATTAACGGTTTCCGTGACATCAACAGAGGGTGTAACGGACGCTGACTTTGATTTAACAAACAATACCGCGACCACGACTGATAAGGTTGTGATCAAGGTGAATGCGGATGATAAGCCAGAGCTATCAAATCCAAAAGCATTGGTTGTTGATGAAACAGATTTGAATCCAACGGATACTGATGGTAGTGCGATTACAGCCAATTTTGGGAACGATAATCCAGGCACATACGAAGTGCGTGATGTATCAACATTCTCATTCACTGGTGCCGAAGGTGGTAACCTAACATCGAATGGTGTTGCGGTTGTTGTGAGCGTTGTTGGAAATTCATATGTTGGTTTGGCTGGCGCAGAAGAAATCTTCCGCTTAGACCTAAACGAAACAACAGGTCAATATGATTTCACATTAAAGGGGACGTTGGATCATGCAGATGAAACAAACCCAGACGACGTGATTGCATTGCGTTTTGGTGTGACGGTTAAAGACAGCGATGGTGACCCAGCGAATGGTGTTATCAGAGTAAACGTTAAAGACGACGCACCACATGCGGGTGATGATTGTAATGAATTTGAAATTGTTCAAACAGGCAAGGATTACAATGTTGTTTTGGCCTTGGATATTTCGGGTTCAATGAGTGGCGATAAATTGGCGTTACTGAAATCATCTGTTTCCAATCTCTTGAATGATTTTGGTGCATATGAAGGTGGTAATATCAAGGTTCATATTACAACATTTTCTTCAGACACATTGTCAACAGGCACATTCGCGGTGACCGAGCCTGCGGAGTTAAACTCAGCATTATCATTTATTGATGGTTTAACGGCTGTTGGGACAACAAATTATGAGGCGCCATTGCAATCTGCCATTTCTTGGTTGGAAGGTGATAGCAATAATGATCCAATCGCAAATGCCGATACATACACTTATTTCGTCAGTGACGGCGAACCAAATCGTTATTTGGATAATAACGGTAATGTTGTCAACGGAAGTGCAGGCGTTGTGATGAATGAAATCACAGGTAGTGACGGCACAAACGAAGTTGCAACGCTACAGGCATTAAGCACAGAGGTGATTGGTGTTGGAATTGGTGTTAGCAGTGTAACATTGGCGCGTTTGGGTCAAATTGACTCGGATGGTAATGCCCTGGATGTTCAAAATCCAACTGATTTGGATGCAGCATTACAAAGCACAAACCCATTAAACGGCAAGACAACTGGTAATGTTATCACTGGTGAAAATAACGCTTTTGGGACATCCGATGATTTGAGTAAGGATGAACCAAATGTCTTGACCAAAGTAACATTTGGTACAAACACTGTGGTCATTGACGCCGTTAATGGCGCGGTTATTAATGGTGCCCATGGAACGTTGACAATCAAGGCCGATGGATCATATTCATATGTTGTCACAGATAAAAATATCTCGGGTGATATCACTGAAAGATTTGGTTATACATTACAGGATGCCGATGGTGATACATCTATTGCGTCATTGATTTTGAAGGGTAGCTTTACCCCAATTGATCTTCCACCAACAGTTCAGTTTGGTGATGGAACATCTGCGGATGGTTCGGCCCAGGTTCTTGAGGATGGTTCGGTTATTGTTCCAATCACTGCATCATTGCGCGGTGATGCACCGCAACAGTTAACTGTTGAAGTATCAGGTATTGATGCATCATGGACGGTGACGACAGGTGCAAATAATGGCACATATAACGCGACAACAGGTGTGTGGACAATCACATTACCAGCCGGTCAAAATTATAACGGTAGTCTAACATTCAAACCAGCGGCCAACAGTGATGTTGACCTAACAGGATTGGATGTCACAGCAACATCACGTAATACATCAACAAACGCTGAAAAATCGACGACTGTTGATGGTTCAATCATTGTTGATGCGGTTGCGGATATGCCGAATTTGAATGCTGGCGCTGACAAAAATGTTGTTGCGGGTAATTCTGTTGCTTTGGATATTTCGAATTCATTAAGGGATACTGATGGGTCTGAATCGCTTGGGAATGTAAAAATTTCTGGTGTACCTGCTGGATATTCTTTGAATAAAGGAAGCGAAGTATCAACGGGTGTTTGGGAAGTTTCTCAAGGCGATTTAACAGGACTGCGTTTGAATACTCCAGTGAATGCAACAGGGGCGGCCATCACATTGAGCGTTTCTGTAACATCAACAGAGGGTGTAACGGACGCTGACTTTAACTTAAACAACAATACGGCCACGAAAACGGATAGTGTGAAAATCACTGTGACACCGGCGCGTGATGATCAACCAGACCCACAAGGCGCATCAGAATTAATTGATGAAACAAACCTTATAAGTGATGTGATTACTGAAACAGGTGCGGTTACGGCGGCATTTGGCGAGGATGGCCCAGGTCGTTTCGAATTAGACGGTCGTTTCTCATCAAACGGTGCAGATAACGGTAATTTAACACATAATGGTGTTGATGTTGTTGTGACGCGGGTTGGTGATACATATCTTGGTAAGGCTGGAAATGTAGATGTGTTTACATTGAAATTGAACAGTAACGGATCTTATGAATTCAAATTAATTGAGAATTTGGATCATAATCAACCAAACCAAGATAATGAAATCATCAATTTGAACTTTGGTTTTGAGGCTATAGATAATGATGGTGACCGTGCATCAGAGACAATTACTGTGTCTGTGAAGGACGATGTGCCTACAATCTCTCAGAAGGCAAAACCAATTGATGAAGATGGTTTGAGCAATGGCCCAATTAGCTATACTCACACACTTTCACATTCATATGGTCAAGATGGTAAGGGTAGCATTGACCCAACAGGGAAATTTGTTGCCAAATTCCAAGAAAACGGTCCTGATGTAACATTAACATCGAATAATGTTGCCATTATTGTCTCTGAAACAGCCAACGGATATGTTGGTAAGGCCGGAAATGATAAGATCTTTGACCTTGTTGTGAATGATAATGGTCAATACACATATACTCAATATGACGGTATTGATCATCCAGACGCTACGAACCCTAATGATATAATTTGGTTAAACTTCGAAGTCAAAATTACTGATTTTGATGGCGATAGTAAGAGTGCATATATCATTGTGGATGTCGCAGACAGTGCACCAGTGGCAGTGAATGATATTCGCAGCGCGGATGAAGGCCAGATGATTACCGGTAATGTTATTGATAACGATAAGGTTGGCGGTGATACACCGGCAAGCGTAACCCAGATCAATGGTCAAGATGTCGATACCAATGGTACGACAATTAATGGTCAATATGGTGTTCTTGTTATTCAACAGGATGGTTCATATAAATATACGGCCAATAATAACAATCCAGATGGTGTTGATGTGTTTAGTTACAAATTGACGGATGCTGATGGTGATTCTGCTTATGCCGAATTAAAAATAACTGTGACATCTGAAAATGATACACCAGAGGCGGAAAATGATTTTGTGACATTATGGTCATGTGATTATGTGACGTTGGGTAATGTCATGACAAATTATAATCAAAACACAAATGGTACTGATAAATTAAGTGCCGATGGTCAAAATCAAGTTGTTTCTGTTACTTTCGGTGGAAAAACATATAATTTTGCCAATGGTGGCGGTGCGATGGCTGTTCAGGCGCAATATGGTGTGTTCTATATGTTCAAGGACGGAACATATTCATATGTATCTGCACAAGCGGACCCACAAGATCATCAAACCGAAGTGTTTGGCTATACAATTGCTGATGCCGATGGTGATACATCATCCGCGACATTGACGATTAATGTTGTCGAGGTTGACCGCACACAAAATGAGGCTGCGGATTACGGCAGCTTAAACAGTGCGACAAACGCAGTTATTAACGGTCAGGCCGCGTATCAAACGGACGAGGTTGATGGCGCATTCGTGTTTGGGTTTGATCCTGCAGAGGTTATTGCGGGTAACGTCGGTAATGACGCCCTTTATGGCTGGAAAGGCAATGATACGCTTTACGGTGGTGCGGGTAATGACCTGATTATGGGTGAACAAGACAACAACACACTTTATGGCGGTGAAGGCGCAGATATCTTTGATATCCACCCTGATAAGGCCAATAATAATAACAAGTTTGATACTATTATGGACTTTAACTTGGACGAGGGTGATGTGTTGTCATTGATTGATGTGATTAACGGATTTGATTCCAATGATGACATTAATGATTTCGTTCGCTTAAATTTCGAGGGTAATACGGCGGTTGTTCAGGTGAATACCGATGGCAACGGGACAGATTTCTATAATGTTGCAAAAATCAACAGCCACACAAATCTGGATGCAAGATCCTTGACCGTGGATGATTTATTTGAAAAAGGTCACATCGACGTCTACTAAAATACAACATAAGATTTATAACAAGAGCGCAGAATGAAACTGCGCTCTTGCCTTATGCACAATAATAATGTTATTAAATATGGGTATCAAAACGACCGCTTTGGAGAAAAAAATGATCAAAAATCTAAAATTAGCACTTCTTACAAGTGTATTTGCCTTGTCACTACATGGAACACAGGCATATTCAGAAGAATTATCATTGGAAAACGCATTAACACGAGGCCTATCATCAAACCCTGAATATGGTATTGTTGCAAATAACCGCCGTGCAACGGATGAGGAATTACGCCAGGCACGTGGATTATTTTTACCATCGGTTGATTTGGCGGCAAGCACGGGCGTTGAAGTCACAGATGACCAAGGTACAAGAGCATCAAATCTGGATGACAGATCACGTGGTATTTATGATTATTCGGCGACATTAACACAAATGTTATTCGATGGATTTGGTGCCGCGAACGAAGTTGACCGTCAGGAATCACGTGTTGAATCCGCGGCCTATCGCGTTCATGAAACGGCCGAATTGGTTGGATTGGATATTATTGAGGCGTATTTAGAGGTTTTGCGTCAACGTGATCTTTTGTTGATTGCACGTGATAATGTTCAAGACCATATTTCAATGTTAAACGAAATTATTGATACGGCTCAGGTCGGTCGCTCGACTGATGCGGATGTGGCACAGGCGGAGGCGCGTTTGGCGTCTGCTAAAGCCAACGAAGCGAATGTCAAAGAGGCTCTTCGTATTGCCGAGGCGCAATATATTCGTGAAATTGGCGAAAAACCAGATGTCTTGATTATGCCTGCATTGCCTGTTGAGGCGGTTTCTGCGAATGTTGATGATGCCGTGACTTTGGCGGTGACGAATTCACCAACACTCGGAATTTTCGAGGCGGATATAGATGTTGCATGGGAAGAATATGAGTCAACAGCCTCGGGATTTTATCCAGAAATTGATCTGCAATTACAAGGTCGTCAAAATGATGATTTAGGTGGACAAGAGGGTAATGATAAATCAGCTTCGGCACAGATTGTTGCGAACTGGAATATCTATCGTGGTGGTATTGATACGGCCTTGCGTCGTGAACATATCTATCGTCACGCTCAATCCAAGGAATCACGCGTTGATGCGGCACGCACATTGGAAAATGATGTTCGCCAGACATGGGCGGCCATGGTATCGGCGGGCGAACGTGCAAATCAATTTACGGCACAGGCAATGGCGAATGAAAAGGTTGTCGCGGCCTATAAAGACCAATTTGAATTGGATCGTCGTACATTGTTGGATGTTCTTGATTCACAAAACGAATTATTTGTTTCACGCTCAAATGCGGTGAATGCCGAATATTTGGAAATGTTGGCGGTTTATCGTTTGCTTTCATTGCAAGGCAAATTGCTTCCAACAATGGGCGTTGATTTACCAGCCGAAACAACGGCGCAAATGGTCGATTACTAAAACAATAAAATATAGAATTCAAAGGCCGCTAAATCGTAGTGGCCTTTTTTATTGGTCAAACACCTAAAATAAAGATATTATTAAGATATATCCATCATACTATTCCTACATTCTAAAAAGGAAAACTCTCTTGTCAGATTCAAAAAACGATAATCCAAAAAATGAAAATTCTTATGATAGAGAAGATAATCTTGCATGGCCGCTGCAGGCCGATCGTATCTCGATGAAAGATCCATTATTGGAATGCCTTCAGGTTATGGCGGGTATTTATGGGCGTCGTATATCGGCCAATGGCTTAACGGCTGGGTTGCCTGTTCCAAAATCAGGGGTAACACCAACATTATTTATCCGCGCGGCAGAGCGTGCAGATTTGGCGGCGCGATTGGTTGCAAAATCATTACCCGCATTGGCTATCGCACCTAACTTACCTTGTATTTTGGTTTTGGAGGGCGGTCAGGCATGTATTTTAAAGGAAATTAAGGCGACGTCTGGTGATTTGATTGTCAAATCCACGAAAACAGATAAAAAAGCATTATCCAAAAAAACAGTTTTTTTAATCAGTTACCCTGAAACACCCGATGAAATATCGGTTATTACCATGAGTGAACTGGATAAGGTTTACACAGGTAATGCCTTTTTCATTCGTCCCACATTCCGATCCGACGACCGCGCGGGCCCTGCGTTATTAGAAAAGGGACGTGATTGGTTTTGGTCGGCCTTACGCGCCAATAAATCCATTTATGCCGAGGTTATGTTGGGTGCGGTCATTATCAATATTTTTGCGTTAGTGTCCCCATTATTCGTTATGAACGTCTATGACCGTGTTGTGCCCAATAATGCCGTGGACACGTTATGGGTTTTGGCCATTGGTGTGACCTTGGCCTATATTTTTGATTTTTTGCTAAAAAACCTGCGATCAATGTTTTTGGATGTGGCGGGGCGTCGTGCCGATGTGCGTTTATCGTCTGATATTTTTGAACAAGTTTTGGGAATGAAACTATCACAAAGACCAGGCAGTGCAGGGGTTTTGACCAGTACAATGCGAGAGTTTGAAACAGTGCGTGATTTCTTTACCTCCGCCACAATGGTCACATTAATTGACCTGCCATTTGCATTTATGTTTGTGTTTGTCATGTATATTTTGGGTGGGCCAATTGCGTTTGTCCCTGCGGTTATTATGCCGTTGGTGGTCATCATTGGATTTTATTATCAAAGAAAATTAAAATCAGTGATTAAACAATCCATGGCGGAAAACGCCCTTAAAAGCGCGCTGATGTTTGAAACGGTCACAGGATTAGAAACCATTAAGGTTCAGGCCGCCGAGGGGCACACACAACGCCGATGGGAAGAATTAACCGATAAGGCATCCTATACAGGTGTTAAAATCCGCAAAATTTCATCACACGCGTCACATTGGGCTATGTTCTTACAACAAATGGCGTCTGTCGCGATTATTATTGCAGGGACATATTTAATTTCCGCGGGTGAGGTTTCTATGGGGGCGTTGATTGCCTGTGTTATTCTCTCTGGTCGTGCGCTTGCACCATTGGGGCAGGTTGCCGGATTATTAACACGGATGAACCAATCACGTGAATCGCTTAATCAATTGAATGATTTGATGAGCAAGGATGTCGAGCGTCCAAAAGGCAAACATTTTATCTCTGTTCCTCAAGCCAAAGGCCGTATCGAATTTCGCGATGTGACGTTTCACTACCCTGATCAGGCAGTGCCTGCATTAAATAAGGCGTCATTCATTATTCAACCAGGTGAACATGTTGGTATTATTGGGGCGGTGGGGTCTGGTAAAACCACACTCCAACGCCTTCTTAATTCTCTCTATGACCCTGATACCGGAACAATCATGTTGGATGAAACGGATGTTCGCCAGGTTGATCCAGGTGATTTACGCCGTAATATCGGTGTGGTTCAACAAAACCCAATGCTGTTTTACGGGTCAGTTCGTGAAAATATCACCATGGGTCACGAAACCGCGCCCGAGGCCGCCGTTTTGCGCGCCGCCGAATTATCAGGTGTAATGGAATTTTTACGCGATACTCAGCATGGTTTAGATACTCAGGTAGGTGAGCGTGGTGAGGCGCTATCTGGTGGTCAGCAACAGGCCGTGGCCGTTGCGCGGGCGTTACTATATGATCCACCTGTGATGATTTTGGATGAACCAACGGCGTCTATGGATCCTGCATCGGAAAACCGCCTTATGCGTCGTTTAAATAATATTACACAAGATCGTACCGTTGTTTTAATCACGCATAAGGGGTCGATGTTACAATTATGTGATCGCCTGATTTTGATGGATCGTGGGCATATATTGGCCGATGGTCCGCGTGATGAGGTGATAAAACGTCTTCAAACAGGCGAGTTTAAACGTTCAATCGATGATGACCCTGAAAAAGAAAAAGCGCAGGCTGTTAAAAAATCACAACCTCAACCAAAACCCAAGGCGGAGGATAAAAAATAATGACTGATAAAAAGAAACCAGTAAAAGAATTAAAATTAAAACAACCTGAGGAAAAATCCCCCAACCTCAATGACCCCAAAGATTGGAGCGTATTGCACAAGGCATCCCGCGTCATGGGCGGAGGTATGGATAAATTAGAGGCCTATGGCGATAAATTATTGGTCACGGACGAGGATTTGCCCTTGGCACGGCACCTTCAATTATTTGCAATTGTTGGCATTATCCTTGTTTTTATTATTTGGGCAAATTTTGCTAAATTGGATGAAATTACACGTGGGCAAGGAAGGGTTGTGCCATCAACCGATGTTCAAGTGATTCAGCACCAAGAGGGTGGAACGGTACAGGCCTTATTGGTCAAAGAAGGCCAAACGGTTGAAGCGGGTGAGGTTTTAATGCGCCTATCCGATGTCGGTGCATCATCTGAGCTGGGCTCTACTCAGGCGCGATTAATGGGTATTCAGGCAAAAATTACGCGTCTTCAGGCCGAGGCAGAGGGGCGCGATGTTCTGGAATTTCCTGATGAAATTATTGAATCAATTCCACAGACAGTCACCGAAGAAATGAATTCATTTCGTGCGAATAAATTGCAATTGGATTCTCAAAAATCCGTTTTGGAATCGCAATTGTCACAACGTCGCGCCGAAGTATCCGAAATTCGAACACGTATTGAGGATTTAAACCGCATCATTGCGCTGACAAATGAAGAAAAGGCAATGCTACAACCACTTGTTGATAGAGGATCTGCGCCAAAGCGTGATATCTTGCAATTGGATCAACAATTGGCACAACAGCGATCTGAAATTAATGGTCTTAAGGCATCATTGCCCCGCGCGCAATCGGCCATTAACGAGGCGAATGCGCGGTTAAAAGATATCGACACAACATTCCGCACAACGGCACAAAATGATTTGACGGTGGCATTAATTGAGGTGAAGGCTTTTGAACAACAAATGCCCGCCCTTCAAGACAGAAAATCCAGAACGGAAATCAGGTCACCCGTGCGCGGTATTATCAAGGATATTCGCATGCAAACAGACGAGGGTAGCGGTGTTATCCGCCCAGGGGATGCGATTATGGAGGTTGTGCCATTGGATGACCAATTGGTTGTCGAGGCACGGATTAAACCATCAGATGTTGCGTTTTTGCATGCAGGTCAGGAGGCAACGGTTAAAATAACAGCCTATGATTTTTCTATCTATGGTGGGTTAAAAGGCAAATTAACAGGCATTTCGGCTGATACAATCACGGATGAAAAGGGCGAAAGTTTCTATCAAATTCGTGTTACGACCGACCAAACAACCATCACACGCAATGGCGAAAATTTACCCATTATTCCAGGGATGGTGGCATCGGTTGATATTCTAACGGGTGAAAAAACCGTCATGGAATATATCATGAAACCATTGGTGAAAACTTTATCACAGGCGATGAACGAACGATAAACCCCTTGCCATTCTAATGAAATCATCATAATAATATGGTGAAACAACAAAAATCAGGAGATTGACCATCAGACGACCATTTCAAACGCCGAAAAAAGATGACGGCACACGTATTAACGAGAATATTACAGCCCTAAAAGTTCGTTTATTGGACGAAAACGGTGAAATGTTAGGGGTCTATGGTACAAAACAGGCAATTGAAAAGGCCTATGAGGCAGGTCTTGATTTGGTTGAAATTTCTCCCAACGCTGAACCACCGGTTTGTAAAATTCTTGATTACGGCAAATTCAAATATGAACAGCAAAAGAAGTTATCCGAGGCCAAGAAAAAACAAGTCACCGTCGATGTGAAAGAAATCAAATTGCGTCCGGCCATTGGTGACCATGATTATCAGGTAAAATTAAAGGCGGCGCGCAAATTCATCACTCAGGGTGATAAGTTAAAGGTAACCTTGCGTTTCCGTGGCCGTGAAATGGCGCATATGCATTTGGGTATGCAGGTTATGAACCGTATGAAAGAGGATATGTTGGATATCGCCAAGGTTGACCAAGAGGCCAAAACCGAAGGCCGCCAAATCATGATGGTCATGAGCCCAGATATGCCCGCGGTTGTGAAGGGACGCCAAGATCCCGTAAAACCATCTGAAATGCAAGCTATAAAAGAAGAAGACGCTAAAGCAGTGAGAGAGAACAAGCCAGCAGAAGAATAAATTCTGTTCAATTGAATTTAAAAAGCTCCATTTTATGGGGCTTTTTATTTAGGTTTAAATAATTAGATTCGTAATTAATTGCCTACAAATCAATCTTCGCCTTTAACGCGTTATCCTGAATAAATTCACGGCGGGGTTCAACCACGTCACCCATTAGGCGCGTAAAGATTTCATCTGATTTAATCGCGTCTTGAACGGACACTTGAAGCAATGTTCGTGCATTTGGGTCAAGTGTGGTTTCCCACAATTGTTCAGGATTCATTTCACCAAGACCCTTGTATCGTGAAATTTGCGTGCCTTTACGACCCAATGTGATGGCGGCCTGAATTAACCCAAGCGCACCGTTGACCGTTGCAATGGCTTCGCCTTTATTGGTCAATGTCACAGGGTTTGCAAAGTAATCTTTTAAGATATCAGCGCGTTTTGTAAGACGTGCGGCCTCGGATGATCTGATTTGTTCCGCGCTAATACGGTGGCTTTCGGATACGCCGCGTAAATTACGGTCAAACACATACCCACCAACGGGTGTGAAGGACGCCGTCCATGATTTTTGATTTTTCGATGCCCGCTCGTTCATGGCGTCGGCCAATTGCGCCGCGAATTTTTCACCCAATGTGACATCATCCAAAATTTTATCAGATAACGCGCCGATATTGGCGGCCTGCTCAATAATGTCGGTTGATCCCGTGCGTTTAGACAATGTTTCAATCGCGTTTTTTGCGATGCGCATATCATCCAATAAGGTGCGGAGTTGATCGCCAGAGGCCAAAACCTGACCATTGGATTCGATTGCGCCATTGTTGGACGCTTGGTCAAATAAATAAGCCTCCATCGCGTCATCGTCTTTTAGATATGTTTCCGATGAATTTCCCTTTTTCACCTTATAAAGCGGCGGTTGCGCGATGTATAAATATCCACGTGCAATCACTTCGGGCATTTGGCGGAAAAAAAATGTGAGTAACAATGTACGAATATGGGATCCATCAACATCCGCATCGGTCATGATGACGATTTTGTGATAGCGTAATTTTTCAATATTAAATTCGTCAGGGCCAATACCTGTCCCCAATGCGGTAATCATCGTACCAATTTCTTGGGATTGCAGCATACGATCAAAACGAGCGCGTTCCACGTTTAGGATTTTACCTTTGAGTGGTAAAATCGCTTGGTTTTTACGATGGCGGGCTTGTTTCGCCGATCCACCCGCAGAATCCCCCTCAACGATAAAGAGTTCGGATAGGGCGGGGTCGCGTTCTTGGCAATCGGCCAATTTACCGGGCAGGGATGCAATATCCAACGCGCCCTTACGGCGTGTTAAATCACGTGCCTTACGTGCGGCCTCACGCGCGGTGGCGGCCTCGACAATTTTCATGACGATTTTTTTGGCATCATTCGGGTTTTCTTCAAACCATGTGCTTAACGCCTCACCCACCGCGGATTCAACGACTGGGCGAACCTCGGATGATACCAATTTATCTTTTGTTTGAGATGAAAATTTTGGATCAGGAACCTTGACGGATAAAACGCAAGTCATTCCTTCGCGCATGTCTTCGCCGCTTAAGGAGACTTTTTCTTTTTTCAATAAACCAGTTTCGTTGGCGTAATTATTGATTGTACGCGTCAATGCCCCACGGAAGCCAGCCAAGTGCGTTCCACCATCGCGTTGGGGAATGTTATTTGTAAAACATAACATTGTTTCGTGATAGGCATCCGTCCATTCAATCGCGGCCTCAACCGTGATACCGTCTGATTCGCCCACTAATGAAATGGATGGACGGAAGATTGGTGTTTTGGAACGGTTCAACCATTCTACGAAGCTCTCGATTCCGCCCTCGTAATGAAGGACGGATTCTTTGGCCTCTTCACCACGTTCATCGCGGAAAATTAAATTTACACCGCTGTTTAAAAACGCCAATTCGCGGAAACGGTCTTCTAGTGTCGCAAAATCAAATTCAGTTTGCGTGAATGTGTCTGTGGACGGCAAAAATGTTAATTCCGTTCCAGTTTGACCATTCGCATCACCAATAACCGCGAGCGGTGCAACCGCAACACCATGTTTAAATTTAATGAAATGTTCTTTGCCTTCGCGCCAAATTCTTAGGGTTAACCATTCGGATAATGCGTTTACAACCGACACACCAACCCCGTGTAAACCACCCGATACTTTGTATGAATTTTGGTCGAATTTACCACCAGCGTGCAATTGGGTCATAATCACCTCGGCGGCGGAAATGCCTTCTTCGCTGTGCATGCCAACAGGGATACCACGCCCGTTATCGTTAACGGTTACTGATCCGTCTGAATTTAAAGTAATCAAAACACGGTCGCAATGCCCCGCAAGCGATTCATCAATGGCGTTATCGATAACTTCGTACACCATGTGGTGCAAACCTGACCCGTCATCCGTGTCACCAATATACATCCCCGGACGTTTGCGAACAGCGTCCAGCCCCTTGAGAACCTTAATCGAATCCGCGCCGTATTCAGCGTCATTTTTTGCGTTGAGTGCGATGTTTTCTGCCGTGTTATCAGCCATGTTTTTTTCCTTTAAATCTTGATAGGTGAGTATAGCCAAAAACCAAGCAAAACCATAGCGTTTTGTAAGTTTTTTATTGTTTTTGCACAGGGGGGGAATTACCCTAAATTTAAGGCTTTATTGATTGATTTTGGAAGCGCAGTTTGGCTTTGTCGAAGCAACCATTCTTGGTATTGAGATAGTAAACCTGCCTTTGCTAAATAATCGCGACCATCTTCTCCAATATCCCAATATGTATCAATAAAATACTGAATAGATAATTCAATGTCTGGAATGATTTCAATGGCCTTTTGAATTGATTTTTTTGAGAGAGATAACCAAATATCACCTTGAATAGCTATACCAATTCCACTTATCGCGTTAAAAAGGTGGCATAATTTATCACTGTCTTTTTCTTGTAATCCTTGCTTTAAACGTTCATTTGATATTCGTATGAAGTTATCTTTATATACTTCATATACGGTTTTTTCATGAAAATGTGGTCCTCTAACATGATTAGGTATTTCTCTTCTTGCGCCCTCAGAGCTTAGGGTAAACATTATCGGTAATAATTCTTCATAATCATCGCATAATTGCATGACATCAACTGAATTATCAGCCTCGTTATGGAATTGATCACTTCCAAGATGGATTTGAAAACGTTGCCCATTTTTGTCGCATATCATTATTAAGGCATCCGAATAATCTTCAAATGCATTTCCACTGTTAGGTGGATCTGATGTACACCATGATGTTCCGTATCCAAGGGCAATCGCCGCATCCATGCTTTGGACATGAATGATCAAATAATCTTCATTGGCTTCTTTAATTTCAAATTGAGGATATACGACATGCATACTTTCAAAATCAATTGTGAATTTCGCGTCCCTCTGCCACGCTTCAGGCAATGTCGAACGGTCATATCCCGCGGCGTCAAAGGTGTTGATGAAAATGTCTAAACCTTCACGTGGAATATGCGGTTCGGCCAAGGCTTTGGCTTCCTCAATAGTTTTCATACCAAAAATATCAAACCCACTGCCGTTTTGTTTGTTTTTGGCCAAAAAATATCCGCACATAGCATATTGAATGTCTGAATCCCAATCTTCCTCTTCCCAATCCCATTCTGTCTTACTTTCGTTCCAACTATTTGCAAGCCATCGCATAAATACAGGCGCGTACTTTTCTAGGGATAGATTCTTCCAGCCTAAATGCTTGGTGTCTAAGCCCTCATATTTTCTATCCCTAATTAATTTTTCTCGTTCAATGCGATTACGCGTTGAAACGGTTTTTTCTTCATCCGTTTCTGCTAATTCGAATGCATAATGAATGATTGTTTCCAGGGCTTCGTCAACGCATTTAGAGTAGAGTTTGATATGTGCGTTAATAATTTTATTAAATGTTTCCCAATCTGAAGTATTTGAATCGATCTTTTTGCAAAGAGCTCGATATTGTTTTTTTAATTCAGCTGATTTCTCTTCAAATTCATCATAAAGAATTTCGTCCTCTTCACTGGGGCCAAATCCTGAAGCAATATATCCCTGAATGGCAATTTGCCACCTTAATTTATTAAGCAATTTTTTTGGATATATTGATCGATTAAAAGGACGTTTTTCATGCATTCTATTTTATAGAAAATAAAAATCCCTATGTCAATCTACAAATCACGATGCCTAATTGTTGTGGGGTAATCTAGCCCCTCGATAAATTTTGCTAATTTTTCGGTCAGGTAAACAGAGCGATGTTGCCCACCTGTGCATCCGAATGCGATGGTGAAATAACTTTTGCCCTCGGCGGTGTATCGGGGCAGGAGAAAAGCAACCAAATCGGATATTTTTTGATAGTAATCCTCAAAATTTGGGTCGGTTTCGATATAGGTCTGAACATCACTATCCTGCCCTGTTTTTGGTTTTAACGTGGCATCCCAATGGGGGTTTTTGAGAAAACGCACATCCAAAACCATATCCACCTCGCGCGGGACACCATGTTTAAACCCGAATGACATGACGGTTACGGATAATTTTTTTGATGCATTATCCAACGTGAATTTGGCCTCGATTAGATGTTTCAGGTCATGAACGGATAAATCGGTTGTATCAATCATGTGGTCAGCCGATTTTGCCAGAGGGTCCAACCATTCGCGTTCATGTATAATGCCATCAATAACCGTGCGGTCTTTGGCCAAGGGATGTTTGCGCCGTGTTTCCGAAAATCGTTTTTGTAATGAGGCGTTTGTGGCGCGTAAATAAACCAGTTTCGCGCCTAATTCTGATGCCATTTGTATTACCCGATCGGGGCTGTATGCGCGTGTGCGACTGTCGAACCCAAAGGCAATGGCCTGCGATTCATATCCGCGTTCATCAATAATATTGGAGACTTGGGATAGGGGGAAGTTATCAAAAACCTCGTACCCGCAATCCTCCAAGGCCTTGAGCGCGGTTGATATCCCCGCGCCAGAGAGGCCAGTAATGAATAAGACAGGACGTTTTGTTTGGTTCATATTGACATTTTAACACTAAGTTCACTAAGTCACTAAAATTATTTTATTGACAAAATACATCTTGAGAAGCTAATGTTTATATATGAAAAAATATTCTAGAAGAGGTTTTTTAAAGGCTTCTACTTTTTCAGCTCTAAGTGTGGCTATTCCTCTGCCTACGAAACTTTCTGCGCAAGTTGCTGAGGTTGAAGTTTCGGCGCCATCTGAGAAGACAGCTGCAAAAGCAGATTACGAGTGGGCTGTAAATTTAGCAAAAAAATCATACAGTGATGGAGCTTATGAAAGTTTTGTCGACTTAATGCAACCATATGTTGATGGTGAAAAATCTATTATAGGGAGCCCGATTACAAGAAATAAAATACAAAGAATAAAAAGGCAAAAACACATCAGGGATTTTCCTGAAAACCTTTATAGGTATGATGATCTATATGAAAAAGCTTTGTTGCAGTCCCAAAGAATACTTATGAGGTCCGATAGCTTGTCATCTTATAGATATGATAATAATTTAAAAAAATCTGCTTTCCCATTCACGAGACCTGAAGTTCGTATCTGAATTTACACGGATTTTAAAATAATTGTAAATCGTGCGCCGATTTTGCGTTTGTTTTCATCATATCGGTTTTCAGCGAATATTTCACCATCATGGGCATCAATGATTTGCTTGCAAATCGCCAGCCCTAGGCCAGAATTATTACCAAAGCTCTCGCCTTGTGGGCGTTCGGTATAAAATCGGTCGAATATGGTTTCTAATTTATTCTCTGGAATTCCTGTGCCGTTATCATCAAACACCATGTGCCAATTTTGCCCTTGTTTTTCAACATTCACATGAATGATGTCGGAAAAAGATTTTGCATTGGATAGTAAATTATCAAAAACCTGACCCATGCGCGATTCAACCCCGCGAATGCAAATAGAATCCCCCGTTGGCATGCTTAATTCCGCGCCATAATGGGCGCAAATATCAGTTAACATTGTGCGCATACAAAACACATCCATATCCTCGCGTGATAATTCCGCGTCCAACCGCGATGATTTTGAAATATCGGTAATGAGGCGATCAAGGCGATCAACATCATGCAAGATAACTTGCATTAATCGATTACGATCAGCATCATTTTTAACCAAACCAACCGTTTCAACCGCACTACGCAATGATGTGAGTGGATTTTTCAATTCATGTGCGACATCGGCGGCAAAATTTTCAATCGAATCCAAACGCGCGGATAATGTATCTGTCATTGACCTGAGCGATAGTGATAAATCGCCAATTTCATCCTTGCGTTTTGATAGATTTGGAATGGTTGCACCACGTCCAAAATTGCGTTGTACGTCCCCTGCGGCGATTGATAACTTCCTTAGCGGGCGTGCAATTGCGCCAGATAAATAGAGCGAAAGCAGAAATGTAACGCCAAGAGCACCAAAAAATAACAATAAAACATCGCGTTGCATTTGGCGTATGGTGTTTTCAATGTGGTTCCCCTCACGTGTTAAATAAACAACGCCCATGACACGATCCATGTTTTTAACAGGGACAGCGGCGGATAAAATAATTTCTTTTCGTGCCGAAGATGATGTGGGTTCAGCCCATTCCGATGCGGAAGCACGCCCATTTAACGCCTGTTGCACATCAGGGTATAGAAATCCGGTTAATGATGTTTCGTTGGCGCGGGGATAGGTTTTTAATTGCAAACTGGATGGTAGCAAATTTAAAATAAAATCTAGTGAGACCTCAACGGGCATGCTCAGGAAGTCTGATCGTTGAGATGCTGGGCCCATTTCAATCACACCAACAGGGCCAGAGAGCCAATCGCTGTCCCCCATTAATGTCCCGTCGAAATCATAAAGGCGAATGCGGCTGTTGGTTGTGCTTCCCAATCGGCGTATCATTTTTCGTGCGGGGTAACGGGCAAGACGGTCAAATCGCAATATGCGCGCGCCGCGTTCACCAGGTATTAAAATTGGCCCTTGAACCTGCGCCGCCTCGGCAATCGCGCCCGCATAAATTCTCGCCTGACGTTCCAACGTGTTTAATTCCGTTTTAATCAGATTATTTTCAAATTGCCCAAGGTAAATGAGGCCAAAGGCCAATATAATTAGTGCAACGCCATTCACGGCGAAGATTTTAAGCGTTAGGCGCGATATGATGCGTGGCGTATCGGACATTATTCCTTATACTTATACCCAACGCCATAGACGGTGTCGATATGATCGAAAGTATCATCGACAACCTTGAATTTTTTACGAATACGTTTGATGTGGGAATCGATTGTACGGTCATCAACGTAGATGGCATCGCCATAGGCAATATCCATTAAACTGTCGCGGCTTTTGACATGGCCAGGGCGTTGCGCCAGTGCCTTAACCAATAAGAATTCAGTGACGGTTAAATTCACTTCCTCACCCTTCCACAAACATAAATGGCGATCCTCGTCCAAACGTAAATCCTTGTGCATGATAATTGTGTCGGAATCATCATTGTCATTGGTTGTTTTGCGCATGATGTTACGGCGTAAAATTGCGCGTATACGTTCAATCAATAATCGTTGGGAAAATGGCTTGGTGATATAATCATCGGCGCCCATACGAAGCCCCAAAACCTGATCAATTTCATCATCCTTGGATGTGAGAAAGATTAGTGGAACGGCGGATTTTTCACGGATTTTTGCCAAAACCTCCATCCCATCCATGCGCGGCATTTTGATGTCGGATATCACCAAATCAACGGGGTTCATCTCCAACCCTTTCACGGCGGTTTCACCCTCCATATATGTTTTAACATCAAACCCCTCGGCCTCAAGGGCAATGGATACGGATGTTAGGATGTTTTGATCGTCGTCGATAAGTGCGATTTTTGCAGGTGTTTCGGTCATGGGAATGTATCCTTATGTGTATGATTAATAATTATTTATATTACATCAAGGTAATAAGGCAAGAAAAAGTCAGGGTATGGCGGCAAAAAGGCAAAGGAAAGCATGTTTGGGCGTAAAAAAACCACCCAATGGTGAAAGAGGGTGGTTTTTTGGAATTTAGTTGTTTAAGGCTGACCTATTTTACGAGTTGAGCTAACGCTAGGTTTATCTGCTGAAAAAACTTTAAATACACCAGAGCCAGTGCCAGCAGAAACTTTTTTACCTCGTGCGCTGTTGTCAAAATTATTTGTAATACTCATTTTATAAACTCCCTGTTTGTCATTGTTGAACTTACAATTTAAGTAAAACATAGAAAGTAATATAATTACAATATATTTATTTAAAAAATAATAAAATTGTTTTATTGATTTTTGATAAAGAAAAGATTAATATTCACACAACAATTAAACGTGCATTCTATGTTGTGTTATAGGTGTCTTTACGTTTTTTGCTCCAGCTTTAATGCTGTCATAACAACTATCTGTGTTTAATGTATATTTTTCATCTTCAGAGTGCTTTAAAATTCCTCTTTCTTTTAGGTTCTCTAAATCGCTTTCGGCTTTGCCTTTTTGGCAAGAGCTGTAGGCACCAGCAAGTTTTATATATTTTTCTGTATTGATACCCCCGTTGAATTCTCCATTTTTATTTATAACTCTAAAAATACGGCGTAAAACTTCGGATTGATCTTTGTTTAGGTCAGGATGCAACTGTTGGGCTGATGCCTCTAAGATAGTATATTGCAGTTTTTTTCTTGTGAATTGCTGCGCGTCTAAAATGGTTTCAGAAAAATACTCAACCCAAGCATCAGTGTTTCCAAATTGTTGCGCTTCTCTCAATGCGCTATAATAGGCTGATTTTTTATTAGATATACTATGAGATAAAGATATTAGAGTTGGCCTTCCCAAGGATTGGGACAAAACTTTTTCTGATAATGCTCTTGATATTCTACCATTTCCATCTTCATAAGGATGAATACTTACAAAATGTAAATGGGCTAAGCTAGCCCTTACAAGAGGTGGCAGTGGATTTTTGCCACGAGGTGCAGTATCATTAAACCAATCTATAAAATTTTCCATCAATCTTTCAACATCTTTAGATGGTGGTGCTTTGTAATCAACTTTTTCTTTTCCAATACCACCAGAAACAACACACATATCTTCATTACTTTTTCGATACTGTCCTACATGTTCTGGGTTATGGTCATGTTTCAATAAAGAAGAGTTCCACCGATGTAATGTCTCCATAGTTAATGGTTGGTCAAATGTTTCATAGGAATCAATCATCATTTCGGTAATACCTGATTGATCTTGTTTAGGTTGACCTGCTAATCGACTAAATCCATATGATATGGAATTCATTAAAGATTCTACAATAAGGTTTTCACCTTCAATTTCTGAACTATAAAATGCCTCGTGGCCAATCATTTTAATTTTAAATGCTTTGAAAAAATCTGAGACAGTATTTTTTGTACAAGAGACAGTCGCGGCTAATAAATTTTCAGCATTGAAAGCAAATCTCGAGTTATATTTTTGATACCTACTAGGGTCACATTGGAAATCAGTCCAGCCATCTTTTTGCCAGATCCACCTTTGTGTTTCATGAGTAAGGTCTTTTGCCATTCCACAATTATAACCACAAAATTATAAAAACATATTAAAAATACATCAAATTCAATCTTTTATTTGTTCGTACAGATAGAGAGAGCCAGTAATGAAAATAATTCCGTTATTATTATCTATGGTCTCAATGGCTTGGGCGATTGTGTTTTGTGTTGTGATGGATAAATCGGTGGTTAGTTTCGATGCCAAATCGTTGCCTGATTGTGGATTTCGGGCGTTGAGCAGGTCGATACAGGTGATGGAATCGATATAGGGTGCCATGGGGTTGATAAAATCATTGGGATTTTTATCGCCCGCCAATCCGACAATCAGGTGAATGGGGCGTTTAGGGTTGGCGGATTTCCATTTTTGCATTTGTTGGGCGATAACATGCGCGCCGTCTTTATTATGCCCGCAATCAAACCAAATTTCGGGCGTATCAGATATTTTTTCCATCCGCGCTGGCCAATATGTATTGGATAAGGCATTTTTAATTTTGTCATTGCGAGGACTGTAAGGACGAAGCAATCCAAGATAATTATGCGTTTGGAGCCCTTGGATTGCTTCGCTATCGCTCGCAATGACGGTTAAGGCAGTTGATGCATTATCTCTTTGATGCTCACCGATTAACCCTAATTCAGGCAAATCGTTTGATCGTTCAACAAAATGGATATCGCACCCGACTTGTTTGGCTTTTGCCTCAAACACATGATTCACGTTATATTTTTGAGGCGCGATAAAACAAGGTGCGTTCGGTTTCATAATCCCTGCCTTTTCGCCCGCGATGGTTTCAATATTCGCGCCCAACCAATCCATATGGTCATACCCGATGGATGTGATGATCGTGGCGATGGGGTTTGGAATAACATTCGTGCAATCTAATCGTCCGCCTAATCCTGTTTCCAACAATAATACATCCGCAGAATGATCCGCAAAGGCCTTGAGCGCCAGCGCAGTTGTATATTCAAAAAATGTCAGTGGTGCACCGTCATTGGTGATTTCAATTAAATCCAGATATTTGATTAATCTATCGTCATCAATATGACGTCCCGACAATGTGATACGTTCATTAAATGTTATCAGGTGAGGGGAGTTATAGGCATGAACGGTTTTACCATCGGCCTCATAAAGTGATTTTAAAAACGCAATGGTTGACCCCTTGCCATTTGTCCCCGCAACATGAATGACGGGTGGCAGGTTTAGGTATGGGTTGCCCAGTTTTTTGAGCAAATCAATATAAGGGCCGCTATCGAGGCGAAAATTCATTTTTTTTGGATTAAGGTTGTAAATTGCCTCTAACCGTTTTTGAACATCTAAATTTGGGTGATTGCAATCGAGTGTCACTTATTTATTTATGCCGCTTTTTTTGATTTGGCGGTTAAACGGGCCTCGTTTCCGCCGCGTGCAACATCAGGTAGGGGAACGGAGGTCGCGATTTTATCGTCAACAGCCTTAAATCCAGATTTCCTACCGCCTTTTGAGGGCGCCTTGGGGTTTGTCAACATATCCAAAATGCGGCCAATGGTTTCGGGTTGATCCTTGCGTGCGCAAACCATATCAACCATGCCATGTTCTAATAAATATTCGGCGGTTTGGAAATCATCTGGTAATTCTTCGCGGATGGTTTCTTGGATAACGCGTTTTCCGGCAAACCCAATCATTGCGCCTGGTTCGGCAATATGAATGTCGCCCAACATGGCAAATGATGCGGACACACCGCCCGTTGTGGGGTCGGTTAGTAAAACGATATAGGGCAACCCTGCTTCCTTAACCATTTCAACGGCGATGGTTGTGCGTGGCATTTGCATTAATGAAAATGCGGCCTCTTGCATACGCGCGCCACCTGATGATGGAATAACGATAAGCGGTAGTTTTTTCTTTACTGCTTTTTCCGCGGCAACAACAATACCCTCGCCAACGCCCGCACCCATTGAACCACCCATAAATTGAAAATCAAATGCGGCAATAATGGCGCCTTGCCCTTGGATTTCACCTTCGGCAACAACAATCGCGTCCTTGCGATTACGCTTTTTTTGCGCATCCGCAAGGCGGTCAGCATATTTTTTCTTGTCCTTGAATTTTAAGGGGTCAACAGGAACCTTGGGAACGGGCAGACGTTTGTAATCACC
>CAYGLI010000021.1:20894-22547 GCA_964350795.1 uncultured Micavibrio sp. | reverse complement strand
AAGAACTTGACCTTGACCAGACCCACTCGCACCAAAAGTCACCTCTGGTGGGTTACGATCTGGATTTACAGTGATTTTCACTGTGTCTGTATTTGTTGCCGCATTATCAGTGAAATCATATTCTGTATCTGTTGGTGTGTCTGATGCTGTTACTGAAACAGTTAAATCAAACATGCCTGCCGTTGCGTTGGCTGGTACATTGATCGCCAATCCTGCCAAGTCACCTTGTGCAACCTCCCAAACACCTGGAGATACCTGCGTCCCCGCGGTCAATGAATATCCAGATGGAACGCCAGAAATTGTAATACTTCCAAGAGATTCTGATCCGTCAGTATCTGTCACTGCATTCGTGATATTAATTGCGACCGATTGTCCTGCCGCTACGGTTTTATCTGCGCCTGCATTCAAATCAGGTGTGTCCGCAACCGCGTCTGTTATGACATTAATCATCTCTGAAATTTGTGCAATTGTTCCATCGATTTCTGTTGAAATCGCCTGAACCAAAATATTTGGCATGTCGCCATCGGTGTCCGCTGGTGGTGTTAATGTGATGGCACCGTCATAATTTTGACCCGCAGGCAATGTGATTTCCCATGTACCTGTCACCGCATTATAAACACCGTTATTTGCGCCAATTGAAACACCCCATGTATTATCAAGATTTTGAACACGGATTGTCAATGTTTCGGATGGGTCTGTTAATTCTGCTTTGATTGGTAAATCAACTGTACCGTCTTCTTTAACGCGCACATCATCAACCGTCAGGATTGGTGCATCTGCAACAGGGTTAAACGTGACATCGAATGGCAATATTGCAACAGCATCATTATTTGTGAAATCAAATTCAGTGTCAGAGAAATTAACTTCTGCACTTTCAACTCTAACCTCTAATGAGATTGTTCCGCTATAATTCGCTGGCGGTGTAATTTCCAATGTCGCTAAATCAGCCTCTGTTACAGACCAGATACCTGGCGCAACTAATGATCCATTATTCAATGTAAATCCAGCAGGAACATTCGTAATGAAAATTTGAGTAATTTCTTCTGATCCATCAATATCACGCAAACTGGTTGCAATGTTTAATGGCGCAGGCATATCCTCTGTTCCAACAACATTTGTTGCGGACAGATTGACGTTATCAGCAACCGCATCAACAATCACATTAAATTCATTTGTTATTGTTGACGAAACAGCCAATGTAATTGGGTCTCTTTGATTAACAGTCACTGTGATTGGTGCGATGTCTTCATCGCTGTCTTTTGGTGGTAAGAAAACAGGACCAGCCGTCAAAACTTCACCAACACCTAACGATAATGTCCATGTGCCGGTCGCAGCGTCAAAGACACCAGCCGCAGTTGTTGGATCTGTTAAAACAGGTGTCCAACCCGCAGGAATATTAGAAACAATAACCTCGATTGATTCCTCAACATCCGAAGATTGTGCAAAAACACCAAAATTAATGCCTGTATCCTCAAATCCAGCCGCCTGATTCACAATCAACAGTGGTGGATTAGCTTGTGGTGAGAAAAAGAAATCATCATCTTCAAATTCTGGTCGGTCAAACGCCAATGACGTGACCCCAATTGGTCCAACGGCATTCACCGCGCCAAGGCCGATGTCAGAAACCGAGCTACCGAACTTCGCACCCGTATT
>CAYGLI010000021.1:0-20884 GCA_964350795.1 uncultured Micavibrio sp. | reverse complement strand
CAGTATCACCAGCCGCAGGCTCAATCGCGGCCAAATCCTCTGGACGTGCCAACGCAATTTCTTCTTCGATTGTATTTTGAACGGGCGCTGTTGGTTGCGCAACCGCAACCTCCTCAACGATTT
This sequence comes from uncultured Micavibrio sp., assembly GCA_964350795.1. Taxonomy (GTDB): domain Bacteria; phylum Pseudomonadota; class Alphaproteobacteria; order Micavibrionales; family UBA1664; genus UBA1664. The sequence continues at coordinate 20,761 of CAYGLI010000021.1, read as the reverse complement.
CCTCAACAACCTCTTGGATAACCGCAACGGTTGTTAAAAGGTCAGTCACATTAATAACAGTGCCATCGGCCAATGTCATTTGTGGGATGTCAGTCGCATCCTGAATTTCAGTGAAATTTGTAAGTGTTGTTTGTGTTTCATCAGCAAATGTAATGACCAAATCACCAGCCTCATTCATTTGTGCATCCACAACATCCGCCTGAGAGAATTCCGCAACATATGTTTGCCCCTCAACCATCGTAAATTCATTTGATTTTGTAATGACTGTCGTAAGCTCTTCGCCCGCCGCCGTTTCAATATTAGCCAAATCCTCAACAGACAATTCCGCAACCTGCGTATTAGCGGGGGAAGAGACACCCATCGCCAATTTCTGTAGGTTGATTGTTTCACCGTCATTTAATGTGATGTCTTGATATTGGGATGTCTGAACGGCCTGCTCATAATTCTCAATTGTCAGTGTTTCGCCTGTGACAAAGGTAATAAGCAACATGCCACCTTCCACCATTTGAAACCCTGAAATATCAGTTAAGCCAAAATCAAACTGGGTTGGTGCCTCACTTGATAACGCGACCGATGCATTGCTTCCGTTACATGGTTTTTCAACATTGAATGTGTTGTTTGTTGCTGTGCATTCCTGAGTTTGTGTTTCGAATGTGTTGGCCATTGTTTCTCTCTCTTTTCAAATATATGTATCAATAAGCAATTGCTTAAATTTTTACCTGTTTGTTAAACCAAAAAACCGCGCAAATTGCAATTAAATAGTTTTCCGATGGTCATTTATATACCATAATAAAATAAATGTCAAATTTTATGTTAAAATAATAACTGGTTAACCTTTTCCCTTTTCTCCATCGATATTATCTGACAAATCTTAAAAACTATTTAAAGCCTTCAAAGTTTTTTATTTGTTCTAAGATTCTGGGAATGTATTTTTCCTTTTATAATTTTTTTTATAAAATCCCGCCTGTGGATAACTCTGGGACTCAATTTCACTGCCTTCTGATTTCATTGTTTTTTTAGACGTACCAGCTCTGTTAATTGAAACAATATTACGAAAAAAGATAAAAAAAGATAAAAATATTTCAAAAATTGACTCGACTCTCGTATTTTTTGGAATCATAATGTTAATATAGAGAGACACAACGGTAAAGGTGTTTCGGGTCTTAATGGATAAATGATTTCTCTTTGACTGGAGGAGGCACCATGAAGACTTAAGGGAAAAGAGAGCCTGATAAGACATATTATAATAATCCTCGTGGGTAGGTCACGTTAAAAACTTTTAAAATACGATTATTATGATGTCACTGATTGGGTTAAAGGAAGGTGATAAAGCCTCCCCTCTGGTTTTTCCGAAAGGGCACAATGGTCAAACTATGTGTCGCGTGGACGATCACCCACGATAAATAAACCTTGTGAATCCGTTCACTTGGATGATGTAGATGACGGATAGGCGGTGAAAACCAAATATATCGATTTTACACCCATGATCAGGAACCAAGTTTCGGAGATGTTAAAGCTTGCTTGCACTCCCGAACTTTCTTCCAAACAGTAAACCCGATATTAGGATTTATTTCCCGATGTCGGGTTTGCTTTATTGGTAAGAATATTTTTGTTAAAAGGGAAACAGCTTAAAAGATTTTTTGTATAAGCGTCGTGCATGAAATTGCCTTAAATGCTCAATTTTTTTCTTCATACGGTTATTCACCAACAAAGAACTATTTTTCGGTAATGTAATCTGCCATTGACGTCGTGGGTCACTTAAATTTTTAAAATCAAATTCCTTTTTAATTGCGATATGGATGTCCGCCATTTTCTCTAAATCTAAATCATTATGCGCTAAAAATACCAACCTTGGCGGATCATCGTCCGATTGTTTAGGAATATGATAAGGGCTTCGCGTAAAAAAATGTTTATTTTTTCGCCACCTATTGTGATAAATCCTCTGGCAGGTATCTTAAGCGCGCTTGCTGGCTCTGGCTCTAATATCATTTTATTATCTTTTGGAACACGGTAACGCTGTTTATCATCATCACTTAAAACCGCATCATCCAGCGCATTCATGATTGAGTCCGCAACAAGCGATTTCCAAACATCAAATTGTCCCGTTAATAAAATCAATGTTAAACGACGTGCGGCGACATCCAACCCCTTTGCCAAAAGATGCGAGACCTTGATAAATTCAATACGGTTTTTTGTTTCCAACGCAACGTCATAACCGTTGGACACCTCAGACACTTTTATAAATTTTTCTATTAAACGTCGCATAGCTTGGTTTATATTATTTTTAGCATTACGTCAACTTTTTATGTTTTCCTCTTTGACTCTTATGTGTCGCTGTGTATTCTAGGCGCTGAATTTCAAATGATCTATATATAAAGGACTAAACATGGCATCTGCTGTTGAACAAATGGCTCAAAACATGAATTGGGGCGCGATGGCTAAGGCCACGGAATTGAAACAACGCATTTTATTTGTGTTATTCGCCCTCATCATTTACCGAATCGGAACATATATTCCAATCCCTGGCGTTGACCCAGAAACATGGCGTCAGGTTTTTGACCAAAAAGGCGGCGGAATTTTGGACATGTTCAACATGTTTTCTGGTGGTGCCCTGTCGCGTATGACGATTTTCGCGTTGAACATCATGCCTTATATCTCGGCCTCTATTATCATGCAATTAGGGTCGGCGATGATCCCCCAGCTTGAGGCGATTAAAAAAGAAGGCGAAATGGGTCGCATTAAAATCAATCAATACACACGCTATTTAACTGTATTGCTTGCAACGGTTCAGGCCTATGGTCTTGCGGTTGGCCTGCAAAGCAGTGGCGCGGTGATTAACCCAGGGCCATTTTTCGTGATATCGACCATCATCACCATTGTTGGTGGTACAATCTTCCTGATGTGGCTTGGTGAACAAATCACACAACGCGGAATCGGGAATGGTATATCCCTCATTATCTTTGCGGGTATTGTTGCCGAATTGCCAAGGGCGATTGCAGGAACGTTGGAATTAGGCCGTCAGGGAACATTCAACTTGCTTGAAATCTTGGCTCTCTTTGCCCTTGTCACAGGTGTTATTGTGTTGATTGTCTTTATGGAACGGGCGCAACGTCGCATTCCTGTGCAATATCCACGTCGTCAGGTGGGTAACGCCATGGCCGCCGCGCAACAATCGCATTTGCCATTAAAAATTAATACGGCGGGTGTTATTCCACCAATTTTCGCATCATCACTCTTGTTGCTCCCTCTAACAATTGTTGGGTTTTCGGGGGCTGATGGCGGTGATTTCACGGCGATGATTTCACGCTATTTGGCGCACGGACAACCACTATACATGTTGTTCTATGGGGGCTTAATTGCGTTCTTCTGTTTCTTCTATACTGCGATTGTGTTCAACCCCAGTGAAAATGCGGATATGTTGAAAAAATATGGTGGGTTCGTCCCAGGTATCCGTCCAGGGGAACAAACGGCATCTTACATTGATTTTGTCCTAACCCGTGTGACGGCCTTGGGCGCGCTATACCTTGTGTTTGTGTGTTTATTGCCTGAATTATTGATTTCACAATATAACATCCCATTCTATTTGGGTGGAACATCCCTATTGATTGTTGTGACCGTGACCATGGATACGGTTGCACAGATACATTCCCACTTGATCGCGCATCAATATGAAGGTTTAATGAAAAAGACCAAATTACGTGGGACAAGCCCAAGGGGACAGCGATAATCCAATGCATATCATATTAATGGGCCCACCCGCGGCAGGCAAAGGCACGCAATCAAAGTACCTTCAGGATAATCATGGCCTTGTCCATTTTTCAACAGGTGATGAATTACGCGCCGAAATTGAATCAGATTCCGAATTGGGTAAACAGGTTCAATCGGTGATGAATGCCGGGGAATTAGTGTCCGACGACATCATCATGGCCATTATCAAGGATCGCCTTGCCCGTCCAGAATATCAAAACGGTATTATTTTTGACGGTGTCATTCGTACAATTCCACAGGCCGAGGGCTTGGATAAAATATTAAAAGACCGCAATGAGGACATTACCGCCGCGTTCGACCTTCAGGTGAATGAAAATATCCTTATTGATCGCGTTCAATCCCGTATCAAGGAAACATTGGCGCGTGGTGAAACACCACGTAAGGATGATGATTTGGATATTCTCAAACGCCGTATTCAGGAATATAAAACATTCTCTAAGGTGGTTAGCCCCTATTACGAAGCAAAGGGGTTATTGACCGTGATTGATGGTACGGAATCAATTGACGAGGTCGCAAAATGCATCGACAGGGCGTTAACAGCTAACCTTTAGGCCAACGCAAATAACGCCACCATCGCAAGCACAATACAAACCCCAATAATAATATTTTGCGGTGATTTCCGTGAGTATGATTTTATTTTTTGAACCGTACGTTCCTTTGTTTCAGGGCAAACACGGAATTCTTGAACCTCGATATGATTGAAATAAGGTTGTGCGGATAATGTCTTGGCATGCGATTCGGCCGTGGCGCGATCTTTGGCAATAGAGTGCAAATCCCATTTCGGGGTTCGTTTTGAACCCTTTGGTAACCGCTCAATGGTATAGATGCCATAGCTGATATCTAAATTTGCATGATCTTGTGGCAATGCCATTATAGACATCCATCCTCCTTTTTCTAACCTTTTATCCCAGATGTGAACGACAGAGAAACCTGCCGCTCAAGTGGGTTTTCTACCCTTATCCTGATTTTAAAGATTAAATCGTTAATTTTCCGTTAAGACTTGGCAGATTTATATGGGGTTGGTACTATTTTCATAGAAAGATTTGTATAATGCCCAGAAAAAAGAAAACAAAAAATATACGCCCTTGGCCGTTATCATTACTGCCTAATCCTATTATTCCAGAATCACTTCGTATGGTTTTGGCAAAACGGATTGTCGACGCGACCTCCATTGGATTCATCATCCTTGGAATTTTTGCGGCATTGGCGGTTTTATCATACGCCCCAACTGATCCTGCGTTTAATGTTGCGGGGGACACGCCCATTGATAATTGGATGGGTAAAATGGGCGCAGGATTTTCCGATATTTCCATCCAAACCATCGGATATGGCGTGTGGGGTGGAATTATGGCCATTGGCCTGATTGGATATCGCATGTTACGGCGCAAGGATTTTGCGCTTCATTTATCCATCCGTATCATCTGTGGTTTTCTTGGGGTCTTTGCCCTTGCCACATCATTTGCCAACACGCCCGCCCCCGATGAATGGGATAATAATTTATATTTAGGCGGCGTTATTGGCGCACAAATATTCAACGCCATCACAGATATAATCCCCAACGCCTATGGCCTTTTATCATTCGCATGTTTTATGATTGGGGTTGCCTTGTGCGCCTGCGCGGTGGGGTATCCATGGGACAGTTGGAAAACAGGGTGGGCACGCGCGATCAACAGCGTGGCCTTTGCCATTCATAAATTCAAAACCATGTTGGGATGGGTCAGCCACTATGACACATTGGCGCAAAACCAATCCACCAAACGCATCGAGAGCGCACCAAAATTAAACGCCATTGAAAAAATGACAGATGTTATTGAGTCCGTGGCAGAGCGAATTTTAGAACCCACCGAACCATTGGTCGTTCAACCCCAAAAAACACAAACACCAAAACAGCAAAAATCACTGAATTTAAAACCACGCGAAGATGGCGAATGGGAGCTCCCCTCGCTTGACCTTCTACAAGACCCACCAGAGCAAAAGGCAGATCAACAAGACGCCCAATCCCTGCAACGCAACGCCATGATGTTGCAACAGGTGTTGGAGGATTTTTCCGTCCAGGGGGACATCGTCAAAATTCACCCTGGACCAGTGGTCACGTTATATGAATTAGAACCCGCCCCAGGGGTGAAGTCATCGCGCGTCATTGGATTGGTGGATGATATTGCCCGTTCCATGTCGGCCATATCCGTGCGCGCCGCCGTTGTGCCCGGTCGTAATGTTATCGGAATTGAAATCCCCAATAAAACACGCGCCATTGTTTATATGCGCGATATTTTAGAGGGCAAAGAATACCAAGACACAAAATGCAAATTGCCCTTGGTTTTGGGTAAGGATATTGGTGGACAACCCATTATTGCTGACCTTGCCCGTATGCCTCACCTGTTGGTGGCGGGGACGACGGGGTCTGGTAAATCCGTTGCGGTCAACACCATGTTGCTATCGCTCCTCTATAAACTGCCCCCTGAAAAATGTCGTTTCATTATGATTGACCCAAAAATGTTGGAATTATCGGTTTATAATGACATCCCTCACCTCCTCTCCCCCGTTGTCACAGAACCCGGTAAGGCCGTGGTGGCCTTGAAATGGGCGGTGAATGAAATGGAAGAGCGATACCGCGCCATGTCAAAAGTTGGCGTGCGAAATATCGACGGATATAACGAGCGAATCAAACAAGCCCGTGACAAAGGCGAAGTCCTATCACGCCGCGTGCAAACAGGGTTCGACCCCGACACGGGCAAACCAACATTTGAGGAACAACCAATTGAATTGGTTGAATTACCGTTCATCGTCATTATCGTTGATGAATTTGCCGATTTAATGTTGGTCGCGGGAAAAGATGTTGAAAACGCCATCCAACGATTGGCGCAAATGGCGCGTGCGGCGGGGCTGCATATCATCATGGCGACACAACGCCCATCCGTTGATGTCATCACGGGTGTGATCAAGGCCAATTTCCCCACACGTATTTCATTTCAGGTCACATCAAAAATCGACTCACGCACAATTTTGGGCGAGGGAGGCGCAGAACAATTATTAGGTATGGGTGACATGTTATTCATGGCCGGTGGTGGACAAATTAAACGTGTTCACGGGCCCTTTGCATCTGATGAAGAAGTTCAAGATGTGGTTGAGCATGTGAAATCACAGGCCGAACCCGATTACATGGACACATCTGTGAATGGTGGTGCCGGTGGTAGAAACGGCGTATTCGACATGTTTGGCGAAGGCGGTGACGGCGACAGCGAACCCGTGGACGAATTATATGACGAGGCCGTGGCAATTATCGCCCGCGAAGGCAAGGCCTCAACATCCTTCATCCAACGTCACCTGCAAATCGGTTACAACCGCGCCGCGCGCATCATTGAGGAAATGGAACGCCAAGGGGTTGTTAGCCCCGCGACCTCAACGGGAAAGAGAGAAGTTTTGGTTGGGGAGCGGTGATGGGTAAAGAAAATTATTTAATTGAAGGTGTTTCTGGAACCGGAAAAAGTACAGTTATGAGAGAGTTACGTCGCCTTGGATATCATGTTGTTGATGGTGATAATGAAATTGCCTATCAAGGTAATCCAGAGACAGGTGAAAAAACCGATACGGCGTCACATGAAAATCATATATGGGATATTGAAAAAATTTATAAAATCACATCAGAAAAAAATCATAATGCGACTTTTTTTTGTGGCGGTTCAAGAAATTGGCCTAAATTCATATGTGTTTTTGATAAAGTTTTTGTACTGGATGTTGATGCAAAAACGCTCAATCAAAGGCTTGATAATCGAGATGATAATGACTGGGGGAAATCGGATGAGGAGAGAGCCTTAATTAATCATCTTCATAAAACGAAAGAAGATGTTCCCGATGGAATCTTGATAGACACAACAAAATCTCTAAAAGATACAGTATTAGAAATTTTAAAACACACTAACATTTAAAAAATCGTCATTCCCCGAATTAGATTTAACAAATTTTAAGGCAATACATAACACCATAATCATTTTCAACAGAAAAACGTCGTGTTTCAATTTTCCACCACAGAGAGCACGGAGTGCACTGAGTGTGACACAGAGAGAGGACCATGATACTTCTCTGTGTTTTTCTCTGTGACCTTTGTGTTCTCTGTGGTGAGAGTTCTTTTTTAAATATAGTGATTTATTACTATTGTTTGATCGCAACACCTTTGAAAAAACTTTGTGTCCTTTGTGGTTTAAATTTCTAACCTCAGAGTGACTGGAATTTAAGAGCAGTTAATTTAATAATCCCTTCCCTTAATCCCCCCATTAGGGAGAGGACAATAAGAATAAAAACTTTGCGAGACTTCGTGCGACTTTGCGTTTCAAAACACCCTTGACAAAATAGGAATAAATTCATATAATAACACTATGAATTTAAACACAAAAACAAAAGAACAGGCCGAAACAAAACACAAACTCTGGAACGAACTGAGTTTTGGGCATTTTATAAAACAAAAACAATGGGATAGGGCGATGAAAATCCGCCTTCACTTCGCCGTCATTTGGTGGCACTCTGGCATCATGAAAAAATTATATTTATTATTGGTGACATTGGTTGTCACATCAACATCCGCCATGGCATCAACCGATGACAAACGGTTGCAACAAGCCGAGGCATGGTTGCAAGGGTTGGATCAGGCCATATCGAAATTCCAACAAATTGACCATCAGGGCAATGTGATGCGCGGACGGTTTTATATTGATCGTCCAGGGCGATTACGGTTTGAATATGACGAACCAACGCGTGATTTTATTGTCGCCGATGGGTTTCAAATTCATTTTTACGACAGCGACTCTGACCAATTTAATTCCGCCCCTATTGGCTCTACATTAGCCGATTTTATTTTGCGTGATGATGTGTCCTTTTCGGATGACAAGGTAAAGGTTGAATCCATTCGCGATGTTGGTGATATGCTCAATATCACCGTGTCCCAAGCGGACGAACCAGGCATGGGGGAATTGGTTTTGAAATTCAATGCGACATCATATCAATTAATGTCATGGGACATTATTGACGCACAGGGTTTAACGACATCAATTGTATTGGATGGTTTGGATAAATCGGCACAAATAAACCCCTCGATTTTTAAGGTTGATAATCGTAACCTGAATGAATGAGCGACCTTAATGCCATCCTCAATGCCTATGCCCATGGCATATTTCCAATGGCGGATGGACGGGATAATCCTGAAACCTATTGGGTGGAACCAAAAATGCGAGGTGTTATCCCGCTCGCGGCATTCAACATCCCCCGCAGTTTAAAAAAATTTATGGTGGGGTGTGATTATAAAATCACAATAAATCAAGCGTTTGATCAGGTCATTGCCGCGTGCGCACAATCCTCGCGTGGCGATGGTCAGGGCACATGGATTAATGCCGAAATTGAAACATGGTTTAACGCCCTCCATCATATCGGACACGCCCATTCCATTGAGGTATGGGATAATAATAACCTCATTGGCGGATTATACGGCTTGACGCAAGGCGGATGTTTTAATGGGGAAAGCATGTTTTCTCGCGCTGAAAATGCCAGTAAAATCGCGCTTGTGCACCTTGTCGAACGACTAAAATCCCAAAATTTTACATTGCTCGACACACAATTCACTAATGACCATTTAAAACAATTTGGATGTATTGAAATTCCGCAGGAAGAGTATTTAGAACAATTAAACCACGCGCTGAAATTGCATGTTAAATTTGATTAACCAACGCAATCAATGACCCAAACATCATAAATCGGGTGTTCCATTGCCGAAAGGGACGGCGAGGATTCAAACATCCATCCGCTAAACACCCAGTGGTCATTTCCCTCATGCATTTTTTCCCAAATTTGCAGAAAGGATACGCTTTCTGGTTCTTCAATTGGCGGAGCCTTTTTACATGTCATGGGACGAATACGGAGCGCACCATAGGCAACGGTTTTGCCAATGTCCAAATCAAATGTTTTGGTGTCTGCGGTGATTTTATCCAATATACGCACTGTGACCTTTGGGAAATCGTCATAATTATCGCCATCATCCTTTAAAAAATCAGGGTCGATAAAATTATCGACTTCGTCTTTTAATTGTTGATCAATAACGGTACCAAGAAAATTTGTACCATCATCCTCTTGGGCAATTGCAAAAGAGGATGATAATAATGTTAAAATCAGCGCGAAAAAGCTGATTTTATTCATCTTTTGTATCCTGAAGCGAGAATATAAATTGTCCCAAAAGCTGTTCTAAATTTTGTGCCGATTGGGTAATTGCAATCGATTCACCCTCGCCCAATAATTCCGTATCACCACCAACATCCAATGCCAAATATGTGCCGCCCAGTAATCCTTCGCTGCTAATTCTGGCTGAGGTATCATACGGTAATTCAACATCGCTATTGATCGACAGCGTTACATCCGCGTTATATAAAACAGGGTCCAAATCAACATCGGCAACCGCACCCACGACAACGCCCGCAATTTTTACATCATCGCCAATATTTAATGATCCAATATCGGTAAATTGTGCCTTCACATTATATCCACCTGCGCCCGCACCAACATTGGCCTTACCTGTGCTATACACAAAAAAGACAATCGCGATGATTAGAACAACCGCACCCAATAATGTTTCAACCATATTTTGTTTCATAATTTATTTATCCTCTATTATTTATTCGGCGTCCATGCCTCGTAATCACCTGTGGCACGATTACGTTGACCGCCATTTAATTGATGTCCTGTTGGTTTATACGCCAATGTTGTACCTGTCAAATTTGGCGTATGATCCTTTTGCCAAGGCTTGCGATATCCGCTATCCGCCTTTGGAAATTGATTTGTTTGATGATGTAGCCATCCGTGAAATTCTGGCGGAACCTCTGAGGCCTCAACATTATCTGATTTGTATTTGACCCAACGACGTTCGTGATTATACCCTTTGCGTGCCTTGGCACGATAGTAATTATTGCCAAATTGGTCTGACCCTACATGCTCACCCTGTGCCCACAGGCGCATCATAAATGTCGCGGGGGATTGAATGCCCAGAAAATAACGAATGAATTGTTTCATGGATAAAATCTATCACTTTTTTAAAGGGATTGGTAGAGGTTTGCAACGCGCGCGCCGCCATCAAATGTGTGATAGTGATTGGCCGTTCCCATGCCATACCCCGCCACAACCGCGTTATCAATTGGAATGTCATAGGCAATGGCGTGATGACCAGAAAACACCTTGAATAATTGTAATAATGGCATGGCGGTATTGAATGTGGGTTGGCCAAATTGTGTGGGGGTTGGGTGCACGGATGCGTGTGTTACGTCCCCTGCATGAAATCCGCTAATATACGCGGTCATAACCTTGGTCACGGCCATAATGATGGCATCATCGTTGTCCAAGTTTGGTTCAAAATATTGTGCCATAATGGTTAATATTTTTTGACCCGCGCCTAATTCAGGATAATTTTTTGTGACCTCAACAAATGATAAAACAGGGTTTTGTGCACCGCCATCGCTTTTCATATCTGATTTTGCCTGAGTGATATAATCAACATCGGGCGCAATCATGCTTGGTATCTCAAAATCCCCAGACACTGCCATTTTAATATGAACGCATTCTTTTAGATTTTGGGTTGGATAGACACGATTTTTAAACGCAGGCGCGATTGAAAAATCATTCAAAAATTCATCAAATAACGTGACTGGATCAATATCCAAAATATAATATTCGACTGAAATTTCTGTTTCATCCTCTAAAATAACAGATTGAATATCACGCCCTTCGGTCACAATTTTTCTAATTTTTTGATCATCGACCATCGTCACACCATTGGCCGCAGCGGATTGTTTTAACGCCAATGACAATCCGTGCAAGGCACCATCAACCAAAACCATATTATCATCGATATAGGGCATCATGGCGGGTAAAATAGCCGCCGCCGTACCAACATCAGATGGATTTGTTTTTGAACCCAAAATACATTTCGCAACAATTTCGGCTTGTTCGGTGTCACTTAAATCCGTCGCACCTAATAATTCATTCAACGATAATGTCGCACTTTTGGCAAATAATGATTGGATGGTATCATCATAACCCGACAACACCCGCCCAATTTCAAAGGTCGACCATGCATCGCGCCATGATTTTTCCTTATATAATGGGCGGTCGGAATCCAAAGATTGCATCATCCCGATAATTTTTTGTAGTCCATCATAAAAAGGTAATTTTTCAAATGGGTTATGGGGTTTGGGGGGGATTTCAAATCCATGCGTTTCCAAATCCAATTGATCAATTAAATAGGATGGCAACGCCAATGGCGCATGAACAACAGGCCCCGTTTTACACCCATGATGAAATTCGGCATATGATGTATCATCAGGAAACCCAACAACAGTGACCATATGCCCTGCCTTTGCCAACAAGATAGAGGCAATCAAACCCTGTGTGTGTTGTCCCAAAATACAAATATCAGTCATTATTCGCCTTTAAATAGTCCAGTAAATTTTCATCCTTATAGTAAAGATTTTTTAAAACAGGTTGTCCATGACGAATGACAATCCCAGCACGAATATCGTCGACATTCCCACGGACAAGCCTATCCGCCCTATTCGCAATGTTTTCAGGAATATAAAATCTTTGTTGTCCCCGATTAACCGTGATCGGATTATCGCATTGAATTTGTCCAAATTTTTTAATCATGGGTGATTTTAAATTTCCGGTAAGGCAGACTTTTTCACCCTGAATATAATCACCATAATCATATCTAAATATAATATAACGCCCGCGTAAAAGGTCACGAGGGTCATATCCTGCAATTTTAACCCGCCACTCATCACCCTGATGCATCGCATGATAAAGGCATAACATCAACGGCACGATAATCGGCAATATCAAAAAACATAGAAGGAATTTATTGCGCATGTGCCCCCCCAATAATTTTTTTGCGGATGACGTTTGTGCCTTTTAAAATTCCCAGAAGCAAAAGGCCCGCTAAAATTAATCCTCCACCTGTTGCAAACATTGAACCGAACAATTCGATAAAAACAATAAAAATGCGGATGCTGACGGCAAACATACATAATCCCATCATGGTTTCATGACCGCCCTTTGCGGCCAAATATGATAAACCAACCATAAACGCTATAAAATGCACTGCACTTAATAAGTGAATATCCATTAATAAAAATAAAGGGATGAATGTAAAAACACCGCTGAGCAATATCGCCAAAACCGTTTCATCCTGTTTTCGCGTTGTTGCTATTAAAAGCCCTACAACACTATAAAAAATAAAAATTTCAATGAGCCAGAGGTAATACTTTGCTTGGCCAATATCTCTAACAATTCCTCTTTCAATGTCATTTGTATAAAAAAATAACGATGATATACCCGCCATTACAATTGAGGATGCCAAGGCGACATTTTGCAGTCGCATAGCAAAAACAGGATTTAAATCTTTAAATTTTTGCATTGTCCCAAGAAGATATCCACCAAGAGGGGCAATAAGTGATAAAAATAAAAGCACAAAAAATACAACATGTTCTGGTCCGATATCGACCAATTTTCCAATGTTGTAATAAATGGTAACAAAAAACCCGACAAACCACAAAGTGACAATGCGTGTATTTTGCCCCAAAATTATAACTAGTCCAGTAATCAACCCTAACCAAATCAAGAGTAAATCGCCAATATCACCCTGCAATTGAAAGCTTTGTCCGATGAGGGCGAGTAAGGTAAGAGTCAAACCACACAGAAAATAAACTGCGATTTCCCGCCACAATCTTCGTTGCGCATTGTCACGCCAAATCCAAATTAATCCCGCAAGCACAGCATTCATGAAAAAATGCGCAATCAATTTCAAGTGCACACCAAAAGCATCCCAATTGGACGCAACAATAAGGGCAATCCCTAATAAAATCGCGAAAAAACCACTATATTTTAAACCATTTTGTAGTTTGGATGATAATCGTTGCTGTTCAAATCTTTGAATTGATTCTGACTGGACGGCTGTAATTAAGCCATCTTCAACCCAATCAAGCAATTTTGATTTTAATCCCATGCCTTAGGCGTCCTGTTTGGATTTTGGCAGGCGTTTCATTGCGGTTTTGGCGATTGATTTTTGATTTTTGGGATAATCGAAAATAAAATCATCTTGCCTGACATCGATTTTCACCATTCCACCATCGGTTAGCGCACCAAATAACAATTCTTCAGATAATGGTTTTTTAATTTTTTCCTGAATAACGCGCCCGAGGGGTCGCGCACCCATGGCGGGGTCGTATCCTAATTCGGCTAGTTTTGCGCGTGCATTGGTTGAGAGTTCAATCATCACATTTCTATCAGCCAATTGTGCCTCTAGCTGAATAATAAATTTATCAACCACGCGGTTCATGACCTCAGGCGTTAGATTTGCAAATGGAATAATGGCATCCAAACGGTTTCTAAATTCTGGTGTAAACAATCGATTAATCGCTTCCTTATCATCATCAACGCGGTGGTCTTGGGTAAACCCAATCGGGGCCTTAGCCATATCCGCCGCCCCAGCATTGGTTGTCATGATCAAAATGACATTGCGAAAATCAACAGTTTTTCCATTATTATCGGTGAGTTTTCCGTAGTCCATGACCTGTAATAACAAATTAAATACATCAGGGTGCGCCTTTTCAACCTCGTCAAGCAACACAACACAATGCGGATTTTGATCCACCGCATCGGTTAATAAGCCACCTTGGTCATACCCAACATACCCCGGAGGGGCACCAATCAAACGGGACACCGCATGACGTTCCATATATTCGGACATATCGAAACGTTTCAATTCAATCCCAAGCGTGCTGGCCAATTGTTTTGTGACCTCGGTTTTACCAACACCTGTTGGACCAGAAAACAGATAAGATCCAATTGGTTTTTCGGCGTCACGCAGGCCCGCACGTGCCATTTTGACAGCATCCGTTAAGGCGGCAATCGCCATATCCTGACCAAACACCATCGTTTTCAAATCACGTTCTAAATTTTTAATCGATTCACGGTCATTTTTGGAGACTGTTTTGGGCGGTATGCGTGCGATGACGGATACGGTTTGTTCAATATCCTCAACCGTAATAATTTTCTTACGCTGATCAGCGGGCAATAATTTTTGCGCCGCGCCAACCTCGTCAATAATATCAATCGCCTTGTCTGGTAATTTTCTATCCCCTATATATTTGGCGGATAACTCAACGGCGGTGCGGATGGCCTCGGGTGCATATTCAACCCCGTGATGTTTTTCAAAATACCCTTTGAGGCCATTAAGAATTTTAACCGCATCATCAATGGATGGTTCCGCCACGTCAATTTTTTGGAAACGACGCACCAACGCACGATCCTTTTCAAAATGATTACGGTATTCCTTGTAAGTCGTTGACCCAATGCATTTAATCGTTCCACGACCCAGCGCGGGTTTGAGTAAATTCGATGCATCCATCGATCCACCCGATGTAGACCCCGCACCAATCACGGTGTGAATTTCATCAATAAATAAAACCGCATCAGGCATTTTTTCAATTTGAGTAATCACGGCCTTTAACCGTTCCTCAAAATCACCGCGATAGCGTGTTCCAGCCAACAAAACACCCATATCGAGGGAGAAAATAACAGCATTTTCCAAAACCTCTGGCACGTCGCCATCAATAATCCGTTTTGCCAAACCCTCCGCAATGGCGGTTTTCCCAACACCAGGGTCACCGACATACAATGGATTGTTTTTTGAGCGTCTACATAGAATTTGAACCGTGCGGTTCACTTCTTTTTCACGACCAATTAGCGTATCAATTTTACCATCCTTGGCCTTTTGATTGAGATTCACGCAATAGGCCTTGAGCGCGTCTTTGCCAGAGCGAACCTCTTGATTTTCTGCATCTACTTCAGAATCTTCGGCCGCGGCAGTATGGAAATTGTCTTCCCCCTCAACCTTGGCAATGCCATGCGATACATAATTCACCGCGTCAAATCGCGTCATTTCTTGTTTTCCAAGGAAATAAACAGCATGGCTTTCACGTTCAGAAAATAACGCAATCAATACATTTGCGCCTGTGACTTCCTCGCGTCCGCTGGATTGAACATGAATGGCGGCACGTTGAAGGACGCGTTGAAACCCAGTTGTTGGTTTTGATTCCTTAACATTCTCATCCTTTAAATCATCCAATTCGGTATTCAGATATTCCTCTAATTCCTCGCGAATGATTGATATATCGACACCGCATGCGCGCATAACCGCACGAGCATCCGTATCGTCGGTTAGGGCGAACAACAAATGTTCCAAGGTGGCATATTCATGCCCTTTTTCTGTGGCTAAATTTAATGCGTTATGAAGTGTCGTTTCGAGTTTTTTTGATAGCATGGACAAATATTCCTTTTGATATGAGATAGTTTATATCAAATTTCAAAAAAGCCCAAATATTAACCACGTAAAGTTGCCCCTGTTTTTGAGGTCACCTGATCAATCACTGATTTGGTTAACTCCTCAATCTCTTTATCGGTCAAGGTTTTATCCGTTGGAATAAATTGAACTGAAACGGCAACGGACTTTTGTCCCTCTGGCACACCTTTACCCTGATAAATATCAAAGATAGTGACATCACTGACCAATTTTCCACCACCCTTTTGTGTTGCGCCTTTTAAGGCATCTGCGCTCACGCTCTCGTCGACTAAAAACGCAAAATCACGCGTGATTGGTTGATAGGGGCTTAATTCCAACGCTGGCTTTGCCGCGGACGATTTTTTGGCAGATGGGATATTATTTAAAAACACTTCGAACCCAACAACAGGTGCGGTGATATCAATTTCCTCAATAATTGCAGGATGAATTTCGCCAAATGTCGCCAAAATATTTTTACCCAAACGCAAAACGCCAGACCGTCCAGGATGATAATGCGATGGGGTGTCATCCGTTGAAATTTGTGGATTAAGGGATGGGTTCACCGCATGAATGGCGGCCATTGCATCTGCCTTGGCATCATATGCATCAACCTTTCGCGATAAATCAGGCGACGCCCAATGTTTATTCGCCTGTACGCCATGACGTACACCCGCAGCAACATTCATTTGATCATCAGGGTTAACGCCATGAAACACGGGGCCCGTTTCAAATAATGATGCATTTCCATACCCACGATCGGCATTTTTTGCCGCGGCCTGAATTAAATTCGGCAGGATGGATGGGCGCATTGTATCCATTTCAACCGAAATCGCATTGGTTAAACGCAATGATGGTTTAACAGGTACATCATTGTTAAATTGCGTTGCCAAATCATAGGGCATGAATGACCATGTGATACATTCCTGCATGCCCCGATTGGCAAGTGTACGTCCCGTCGCCATACGCAATGCATGTGTTTCGGATAACGCATTTTCGGTTAAGCCCGTTGATTTCACAACAGGCGTTGCATCAATTTTATCGTAACCATAGACGCGGATGATTTCCTCAACCAAATCGGCCGATCCCAAAATATCAGGGCGCCATGAAGGTGCCTGAACAGTATAAGGTGCGTTATCACCATCAATTTCAAATCCAAGAGACCCTAAAATATAAAGCTGTTCCTGTTCAGGGATATCAACACCCGTAAGGCGTTTGGTCATGGCGAGATCAAATGGATATGACCTGTGCCAATCAATTGGCGCGCCTGCCTCGACAATTTCACTGGCTTCACCACCGCAAATATTCAAAATCATCTGCGTTGCCAAATCTATACCATAGGATGTGAATTCAGGGTCGATTCCACGCTCAAACCGATAGCGCGCATCGGTAATGATTTGATGTTTGCGTCCCGTCACGGCCGTATGTGTTGGGTCAAAATATGCACATTCAAGGAATACATCCGTTGTATGTGCCTCGCACCCTGTCGACACACCACCAACAATACCACCAAGGCCAAGGAAACCATTATCATCCGTGATAATTGTTTCACCGCCATTTAACGTGTATGTCTTATCATTCAAGGCATCAAATGTTTCACCGCCTTTGGCTTGTTGTACGCGTATGTCACCCTTTAACAAATTCACATCATAAACATGCAAGGGACGATTAAGGCCAATACAAAAATAATTGGTAATATCAACCAAGGCCGATATCGGGCGCAGGCCAATGGATTCCAATTTTTGTTTTAACCATTTTGGGCTATCGCCGTTTTTGACGCCTTTAATTTGTCGTCCCATGAAATGCGGACATGTATCTGGTGTGTCCGTAAACACATTCACCGATGATTTGAATTTTGAATCAAGCGTTGGGCGTTCAGGCATTTTGAATGACCCGCATCCCGCAGCGGCCAAATCGCGTGCAATACCAACAATACCTGCGCAATCGGCACGATCCGGTGTTAAACCGATTTCAATAATCACATCATCCAACCCGTCAAAAATTTCAGTGATCGGTGTACCAATATCATGATCGCCATCCAATTCAATGATGCCATTATGTTCGTCGGATATACACATTTCACGTTCCGACACCAACATGCCTAACGAGTCCTGACCACGAATTTTTCCTTTTTCCAACATCACATCAAGGCCAGGAATATACGCCCCAACAGGTGCAAAAATTGCCGTCATTCCCGTTTTTGCATTGGGTGCGCCGCACACAACCTGAACCATACCATCCGCCGTTTCAACCTGACACACACGCAATCGATCGGCATCGGGATGTTGTTGTGCCGATTTCACCTTGGCAACCTTAAACGGAGCATAGATTTCCACCTTATTTTCAACGCCATCAACCTCGAGGCCAAGTTCGGTCAATTTTTCTATAATTTCGGCATCAGAAACATGCGCGGGGGCGGATGTATCTAAATAATCTTTCAGCCAATTTAACGTGAATTTCATATGTCGTTTTTCCTTTATTATTCTTTTACCATTGCCAAGCGCATTGTGGCAAGGTGGCGTTTTACGCTGCCCACTAAGCGGTGGTATTTCACACATAATTTTTCATGCTTTGTAATGTCGTCGGCATATTTTTTATCGCGTATGCCAATGTCGGTAAAAAGCGGATCATCCTTTTCAAAATTGAATTGAGTTGAGACGGCATAGGGAAAGACACCATAAATCGGCACACCATGATCATATGATCGATCCATTAAAATATCGATCGGTGTGTGCAGCGTTTGGCAATATTTTTCTAGCGCCTTTGCCCCCATTTTTGAAATCAAATACGCCGCCGCGTCCAATGGCCCAAAGGCATAGCGATGGAGTATGAACTCAGCATTCAAGTCGCGGATTTTTTTCATTGGGCGATTACATTGACCACTTAATTTTAAAAAATCAATTTTTGTTAAATCAATGGATTGAATAATGTCACCCATATTATGAACGACATCAATATCATCCTCTAAGATTAAATAATAATCGACATCTGTATCATTTTGTAATTGCCGCCATAATTGAATATGCGAAAGACCACATGCCAATTCGGTTTCCATCATCGGACGTCCCGTAAAACAACGTGCCATTTTTTCATTATAATTGTGTGGAATGCCTGACATGGTGTCTGGTGTCACGGCATTAAATATTTGAATTTCAACACCTGCCTTTTTGGCCTGCTTCAATATACGATCCCGCCGAAATTGATTTGACGGGACGTTAATCGCAAAGGTTTTGAATGTCGTCATGATCCTGTGGCAAGGTTTGGTTTATTGAGTGGGTCATGCCCATAATGCGCGTTCCACCGTGTGTCGCCCTCGAAAAATGTACGAAGGTCGGGAATACCGTATTTCAGCATTGCAACACGTTCAATCCCCATACCAAAGGCAAAGCCTTGATAGATTTCAGGATCAATATTCACGGCCTTGAGGACATTGGGATGCACCATTCCGCACCCTAATATTTCCAACCAATCCTGTCCTGCGCCAATTTCCAATTTCCCTTTTGATCGTGAACATCCAATATCCATTTCGGCGGACGGTTCAGTGAACGGAAAAAACGATGGGCGAAACCGCACTGGCAAATCTTCAACCTCGAAAAATTTCTCACAAAATGTTTTTAAACATCCTTTTAAGTGCCCCATATTTGTTTCAGTATCAATCACCATGCCCTCCAATTGATGAAACATGGGTGTATGTGTCATGTCATAATCGGAACGATAAGTCCGCCCCATCACAATCTTGCGTAATGGTGGTTTGTTGGTCAACATCGCCCGAATTTGACATGTCGATGTATGTGTACGGAGCAGGCGTTTTGCCTCATCACCCTCTTTACCCTCAACATCAGGAAGATAAAATGTGTCATGCATTTCACGCGCAGGGTGTTTTGGTGGAAAATTTAACGCCGTGAAATTGTGAAAATCATCCTCGATATCAGGGCCATCATGGATGGAAAAACCCATATCGGCAAAAATGGCAATCATTTCATCCATTGTTTGTGTAATGGGGTGAATTGTGCCTTGACGCTCAGGCCGAACATCCAAGGTCATATCCAATGTTTCGGTCGCAAGGCATTTGTCCAAATCCGCCTTTTTTAAAATTTTCTGACGCGCCTCTAATGCATTGGCGACTTCGTTTTTAAGGTCATTAAAAACAATGGCTTGTTCCTTGCGTTCTTCTGGATCGAGTTTGCCCAATCCTTTCATCAGATCGGTAATCGCACCCTTTTTACCCAGCGCGGAAATGCGCACGTCTTCTAGCGCATTTAGGTCATTTGCGGCCTCAATTTTGGATGTTAAGTCAGATTTTAATTCCGCGGCGTTCATAAATTTTTGTCCTTTGATTTTGTAAAGGTGATTAAACAATAAAAAAGCCCTTTTATAAAGGGCTTTTCCAAAATTCTTAAATGATAAAGTGGCCTATGCCGCTTTTTTATCTAATGCTTTTTGCGCTGTTTCACAAATTGATTTGAACGCTGCCTCGTCATGGACGGCGATATCAGACAAAACCTTGCGGTCTAACTCCAATCCAGCCAATGTCAAACCATTCATAAATGTTGAATAGGTTAATCCGTGAACACGAACGGCCGCATTAATACGTTGAATCCACAATGCGCGGAAATTACGTTTTTTATT
>CAYGLI010000020.1:0-23577 GCA_964350795.1 uncultured Micavibrio sp. | reverse complement strand
GATAGAGCGCCTGACTACGGATCAGGAGGTCAGGGGTTCGAATCCTCTCGGGCGCGCCATTTGTTTGCAAACAATCATCCAATTCTTAACTTGATTTTCCGTGTAAAATTAGGCCATATAGCGGGTAGTCATGACAAAGAAAAAAACTTCACCCAAGAAAAAAGCCAAGAAATCATCTAAGGCAAAAAATAAATCTCAAAATAGTTTTTCTAAAAAACTTTTAAGATGGGGATTCGTTACCTGCATTTGGGGTGGGCTTATCCTTATGGCCGTTTTGGCATGGTACGGTAAGGATTTAGGCAAAATTGCAAATCGGGTTGGCGCGGACAATAAACGCATTGTCAAAATATACGCACTGGACGGCCAAACCGAATTAGCCGCGTATGGTCACCTTCGTGGTCCAAATGTGCGTGTTGAGGATTTACCACAACATATCCCTAATGCCTTTATTGCCATTGAGGATCGTCGTTTTTATTCGCATTTTGGAATTGATTTGATTGGATTGACGCGTGCCATGATATCAAACGTGCGGGCGGGCGGTATTGTTCAGGGTGGATCAACGATTACGCAACAATTGGCAAAAAATTTATTTTTCACGCCTGAGCGAACATTAAAGCGAAAAATTCAAGAGGCGATGTTATCCCTTTGGATTGAATGGAAATATTCTAAAGAAGAAATTCTGTCATCCTATTTAAATCATGTTTATTTTGGTGCTGGTGCCTTCGGATTGGATTCCGCGGCAGATATTTATTTCAATAAATACCCCGAAGATTTAGTAATTTAAGAAGCCGCATTGTTGGCAGGGGTAATGCAGGCACCATCTCGCCTTTCCCCAACTCATAATCCAAAAGGGGCAATAGCCCGCATGAAAATCGTTTTGGCGGCGATGGAAGATGTCGGTTTTGTCAAACCAGAGATGATTGCCGATGCCTCAAACATAAAAATAGAGGATGGAAAAATTCAGGGTATGGATTTCGCAAGCCGAACCAAAGAATCTCATTTTTTCACAGATTGGATTTATCGTCAGGTTGATATTTTTGCCTCTGACGTTGAGGGCAACCTAAAGGTTACAACAACATTATCACCAGGGTTGCAAAAGCAAGTTTCCGCCATTGTGCAACAGGAATTGGATTCGGCTTACCCTCAGGATGGTGATAAAAAACGTCCTGAGGCCGCCGCCGTCATGTTAAATGAAAATGGTGCAATTCGGGCGATGGTCGGTGGATATGATTATCAAAAAAGCCAATTCAATCGCGCAACGGATTCAGAGCGTCAGGCAGGCTCATCCTTTAAACCATTTGTATATTTGGCTGCAATCGAACAAGGTTGGAGACCCGCGGATTTAATTTCAAATGAACGCATCACATCGGGACGTTACCGCCCATCAAATTATGATGGAAAATACACCGAAGAGGCTACTCTGCGTGAGGCTTTGGCCAACTCTTACAACGTCGCCGCCGTTAACTTAATAAAGGAAACGGGTGTCCGCCACGTTATTGATTTGGCAGAACGCGTTGGCATTAATGCCGAGGTGCGCGAGGAATTATCAACTGCTCTTGGAACGGTTGATATATCACTTCTGGATTTGGTTGGCGGGTATGCAACCATTGGACAACATGGACGTTTGGTCACACCATACGGTATTGAAAAAATTGAAACCGTTACGGGTGAGGTTCTCTATCAATATAAACGTCCGCCTGTTTCAAATGTCGTTGCCTATAATCACGCAGATACCGTTATATCCATGATGCAAGATGTCGTTGAATACGGCACAGGAACACGTGCAAGAACAGGATTCCCCGTTGCAGGAAAAACAGGAACGACACAGGATTATCGTGATGGTTTATTTGTTGGATTTTCATCCGTTTATACGCTTGGTGTCTGGATGGGCCATGATGATAACACCTCCATGGGCAAAGGTGCCTACGGTGGATCAGTCCCCGCAAGTATTTTCAGACGATCCATGCAAACCGCTCATCAGAGCGTAAGGGCTGGATCAATTACAAGCTATGATAAAAACACAACGAACGAGGCAGAATCATTCTTGAACAATTTATTCCAAAAAGGTTCGAGACAAAATAATAATGCCCCAAGAGGGAGCTTTGAATTTAATAATTAAACCAGAGATCTAACGTCCTGTTTTTTTATTGAATTTTTCGGTATAGCGTTGCATAGCACTGGATAGTTCAGTCACCAAAACCCGTCCAGCAGGTGTTTCAATGTTACTGATTTTTTTATCATAGGATAATCGGATTGTGCGGCAATATGCTTCTACCAACATCAACATATCCAAATCTAATTTTTTATAATGCTCCAAGAATTTCAAAACCATACCGCTAATTTCCGAAGCCAATGGATTTCCAAACATTGACGCCTGTCCCTTAATTTGCGTTAACGGAATGGCAACCAAATTATATTCTTCTTCATGCAAATATGTTTCCTGACGTGCCATTTCAATCGCGCCCTCGATTTTATTCAGATATTCCATGGCATAGGGCCTGAAATCGACTCTGGGATTATCGATAATATCCTGCGCCTTTTCAATTTGTTGGGGCGTGATTTTGGCGTTTGGACCAATCAATGCACGCAATGATTTATTTGCCTTCATTTTGCGAGGCACAGAAATCCCATAGAGTTTATAGATATAAAGCTGGTCGTCTTCTTCGCGCATTATTCAACACTCTCTGGTTCAATATTACGGCGGTTATCACCATCAAAACCATCATCTGGTCGACGGCGGCGGTCAGGGCCAAAGAATCCAAGCGATTCAATGAAATCACGTGGCACATCAATAACATGCATGATACGGCGTGCCAAATCATGCGCGCTGAATGGTTTTACCAAAATTTCCGTGACACCCACATCACGCGCGCTTGTAATACGCATATGTTCGCTAAACCCCGTCATAAGAATAATTGGCACAGACCGATTCACCGAATATTTATTACGACGGATCCATTGCGCCAATTCCAAACCATCAACACCATCCATATGCCAATCGGTGATAATGATATCAGGCTTATAACGTTGAAAGACCGAGAATGCTTCTTCGCCATCCATCGCCGTTAACACACGCCCAAAACCAAACCGATCCAACATCGTCACCATAATTTCCATCATGGGTTTTGAATCTTCGACAACAAGGACGGTTAATTGTTTCATACAAATCATAGTGTACAGAAAAGAAAGGTGCTTGAAAACAAGCACCTTTATAAAGTTGGAGTGGACTACAAAATATATATCTCACATGTATGTGAGACTATAGCTTTGTGCTTGGATTGGTTTCACAAAGGCAAATACATCTTCGCCCTCCTGAACCCAAAATTCTTTTAATTTCTCGTATGATGGGCGTGATTTATAGCGCAAGCCCAATGTATCGATATGGTCTAAAAACTGTTGTGGTAAACTCCGTCTATTTACGCGCAAACCATAATCAACCAAAATTTTTGTAATAACGCCATCACTATACCCTGTTAAATCGGCTGTTTTATGAATGGCTTGTGTGACTTTCACATCCTCGCGCGACAAATTTAAATCGCGGTATCGTTGTATGAAAATTTGAATGATTTCCTTATCTGCGGCGTTTGTAAAGTCGTTATAAATCGGGAATATAATATTTAATTTTTTAATTTTTTGTCCCATTAGAAACCTCCCTGCTCTTTTCTGGCAAAGCCCTGTTCTTTCTCTGCCTACATCAAGCATGCATGGGAAATAGTTAAGAGAATCTGAATCAAAACCGATTCATCGATTCACCTTGTGGATAGATTCTGTAAGGGTTTGATTATCTTGGAATTCCGGCGCGCGCCAATTCATCCGCACGTTCATTCTCTGGGTGCCCCGCATGCCCCTTAACCCAATGCCATGTGATTTTATGGCGTTGAATCTCCTCATCGATTCTCTCCCACAGATCACGATTTTTGACTGGTTTTTTGGATGCAGACCGCCAATTTCTGGCCTTCCACCCCTCCAGCCATTTGGTCACACCGTCCTTCACATACACACTGTCGGTATATAAATCGATTGTGCAGGGTTTGGATAGCACGCGCAACGCCTCAATCACCGCCATCATTTCCATGCGGTTGTTGGTGGTGTCCGCCTCGCCACCATTCAATTCCTTTTCATGATGGGCATACCGCAATATCGCCCCCCACCCCCCAGGGCCAGGATTACCGCTACATGCTCCGTCTGTGTATATTGTGACTGTCATGAATCATTTTTACCACGAAGGCACGAAGGCGCGAAGTTTTTTATTGACTTAGTGCATTGGCATATTTTAAAAACACTTTATGTTTAGTTATATAAGAAGAGAATTACAATTAAGAAATATAGAGGTTTCCCAAAAAGCAAAAGAGGCCGCTTATTATGGTTTTTGGATACTTGGTACATTTTCACCCGACAAAGGTTGGGGACGAGCCTCAGCAGTCTTAGTGAGAAATAATATTGCGTTAACATCTGCTCATAACTTTAATGAAGCCATTGCGACATCATCAAAACTTGTTTCACCAAGAACGGGAGAAACATTAGAAATAAAATCAGCTGAACTTGATACAGAAAAAGATATCGCCACTCTAATTTTAAAAGGAAAAACTAAAGAAAATCCTGTGTTAATAGAGAAAAGTGTGCCTGTGGAAAAAGGTCTACCCGTATTTAAAGCACGCATGACAAGCTTTGACCCCAAAATTGGACGTTTGGAATTAATCAGAGGCATCTTAAAAAACCCTGTAACCGAAGTTATACGAAGAAACGAAAGCACCTTTGAAAAAAGCCTTTGCTCATTATTTCATATGCATTCCAAGTTTGGTGATTCTGGCGCAGGTATATTCACTGTAGATGGAAAGTTACTAACATTGAATAATACTGGAAATCCTGCAAAAAAAGAGGCATCAGGGACAGTCATTTCAGAGTTTAGGAAGTTAAAATTTTAACCCCGCAAAACCGTCGGCAATTTAAACTCCACATTTTCCTCACGCAACGTCACTTCCTCGACCGTGACATTATATTTTGCGCGGCACGCCTCGATGACTTCTTCGACCAAAATCTCTGGTGCGCTTGCGCCTGCGGTTAGGCCTAATGTCCCTACTCCGCTCAACCAAGCCCAATCAATATCGGCGGCGCGTTGAATTAACGTGGCCTTGGCGCATCCGTAATTTAATGCCACCTCGACCAAACGGTTGGAATTGGATGAATTGGGCGCACCAATGACCAACATGGCATCGGCACGTTCGGATATCATCTTGACCGCTTCTTGACGGTTGGTGGTGGCGTAACAAATATCCTCTTTATGTGGCCCTTGAATATCAGGGAATTTATCCTTTAGTGCCTTCACAATATCCGCCGTGTCATCAATCGATAATGTTGTTTGTGTGGCATACGCCAATGATTGCCCTGCGGCAATTTGCAATGCCGCGACATCATCCACCGTTTCCACCAATGTCACCGCGCCCAGCGGTAATTGTCCCATCGTTCCTGCGACCTCTGGGTGACCATCATGGCCGATTAAAATAATATGATCATCGTTTTTATTATAACGTTCAACCTGCCTATGAACCTTGCTCACCAATGGGCATGTTGCATCAATATAAAATAAATTCATCGCCTCGGCGTTTTCAGGCACATGTTTTGGCACGCCATGCGCCGAAAAAATAACGGGGCGGTCAGTATGATTGGCAGGAATTTCATCCAATTCCGCAATAAAAATCGCGCCCTTATCTTTCAGCCCATTCACAACATATTTGTTATGAACAATTTCATGCCGCACATAAACGGGTGCGCCATAATGTTGCAATGATTTTTCAACAATTTGAATCGCCCGATCAACCCCCGCGCAAAACCCTCGTGGCGCGGATAGTAAAATTGTTAAATTGTCGGATATTGTCATGGATGAAAACATAGGCTATTAATCATTACAAATCTAGATTGAATTTGGAGCGAACCGCCATGAAAAAAATTATTTTAACGACTGCATTATGCTTGTCACTATCCGCCTGTGAAACCGCAAGTAATTTAGAGTGGCCATCCCTCAACCCATTCGGCAATGATGAAGTGACCGAGGTTGTGATGGACGACAGCCCTCAAATGCCTGCCGCTCCTGTTGCCACGGTTAACCAATCCGCCCTTCAAACCGAATTGGATGAAATGGAAAAATTAACAGGCAATCGCCTTCAGACGCAATCTTTATCGCCTGCCCCAGAACCAGAAACGCTTGCGGAACAAGTTGATGATAGAATCGATGATATCAAGCCGGAGATTGAACCTGTTTTAAACGAACCCATCCTAGAGGAAGAAACAGCTGAGATTTTAGAGCCAGAAGTTAAACAACCTGAACCAAGACCCGTTGAAACACCCAAAATGGCCGAACCTATCGCGGTGACCAAGCCAAAGGCTGAACCCGTCACCATATCCAATGATACCCCATTACAATTATCATCCGCCGATGGGTGTCCTAAAATTGAAATCATGCCCTCCGCCCGCTCCATTACTTATTTCGAGGATAATATGAGCGGTCAAATGATTGCCCGTGCATCCATATCCGAAATTCGCGGTGGGTGCGAGGTTGTAAGAGGCGGCATTGAGCTTGACCTTGATATTCTCATGCGTGGAACCATTACAAATAAAGGCCGTTTTGAAGGAAATGTTAATGAAGAGGCCTTTATGACCTTCCCTTATTTTGTGTCTGTTTTCACACCTCAGGGGCTTCCTGTAAATAAGGATATCTTGGCAACCGCCATGCGGTTTAGACCGTCAGTAGATTTTACCGATCACGCAGAAAAGATAACCCAATTCATTCCTATAGATAATGTGACACAGGCATCTAATTATAAGATTGTTGTTGGATATCAATTAACCCGCCAACAATTGGAATATAACCGCATTGAATCCGCCGCGCGCCCCGATAATAAACGCGTATCACCTGATACGTCACCTGTGCGTCGTCGTTCGGTTAATCCGTTGGCAGAATAATGTGTCTTAATTTCCTTCTCCTTGGGGAGAGGGAGAGACAAAAAATGAAAAACTTAACCATCTTCACCTCAGATAAAATGCAAGCGCATCAAAATGCATCGTCGCATCCTGAATGCCCCGAGCGGTTAAAAGTCATATTGGATATGGTGAAACAAGATTTTTTGGATGTGCCTATTGAAACGGCCTATCCCATCGATGAATCAATTATTCTGCTTGCGCATCCACAATCTCACATCGATTTTATTTTGGATCAAACACCGTTTGATGGATGGTCAATGATTGACGGTGACACGGGCATGAATCAACATTCATACGATTGCGCCCTTCTATCCGTCGGTGCATCGGTTCAGGCAATGCGCGCGGTGATGGATGGTGAAACACAAACCGCCTTTGCCCTCTCGCGCCCCCCTGGACATCACGCCGAATACGATACCGCGATGGGGTTTTGTTTTTTTGCTAATGCCTTTATCGCCGCACGCGCATCGGGCGTTAAAACACTCATTATTGATTTCGATGTTCATCATGGTAACGGGACAGAGGATTTGGTTAAACGCCGTGTTGCCAATGGTGATTTAGACATTGCCTATGCCTCCACCCATCAAGGGTTTGGATTTTGGCCAAATACAGGGCATTTTGACAGCCACAACATCTGCAATTGTCCACTTCCCCAAGGGGCAAGCTCAGATGATTTCAGAAAAATTGTGATGGATAAAATTATCCCCTTTGTTACGGATTTTGCGCCTAAACTCATTATTTTTTCCGCAGGGTTCGACGCACATGAATCTGATCCTTTGGCGGAACTCAACCTCACCCATGATGATTTCGGATGGATTGTCGATCAAATCAAACCCATTTGTCCAAAAATCGTTTCTATATTGGAAGGCGGATATAATTTAGAAACCTTACCAATATCGGTCAAACATCATTTAAAAGCCTTGGCGAAAGCGTAAAAAATCATGTATGCTGTCAGATGATATGACAGATAAAGCAATTAAATCAATGACTTTCGAAGATGCCCTAACCGAATTAGAAGGCATTGTCCGCAATTTAGAAACAGGGCAAACAAAATTGGATGATTCCATTTCATCTTACGAACGTGGTGTTGCCCTAAAAAATCATTGTGAAAAACGCCTCAATGATGCGCGTTTAAAAATTGAAAAAATCTCGTTAGATAAAGACGGTAAACCAACAGGTTTGGAACCGTTCGACCCAGAATAAATTTGAAAAATTAAAGAGAGACCGTAAAAATGCCATCCCCACGCGAAGCTGACCCCGAACTCCAAACCGCCATTGATGATGTTGCATCGACCGTCTCAAAAACAATGGCGCATTTATTGCCTCAAACGGATGACGCCGAGGATAGGCTTTATGATGCCATGCGCTATGGCGCGCTTGGCGGTGGTAAGCGGTTGCGTCCATTTTTGGTCATGCAATCGGCCAAATTATTCAATGTTGATGCCACACGGGCAAAACGTGTTGCCGCGGCATTGGAATTTATTCACTGTTATTCCCTTATTCATGATGATTTACCCGCAATGGATGATGCCGATACGCGTCGTGGGCAACCATCTGTTCACCGTAAATTTGATGAGGCAACGGCTATTTTGGCTGGTGATGCCCTCCAAGCTCTAGGATTTGAAATTTTAGCCGACAGCCAAACACACGAAGACCCACGCGTGCGATGCCAATTGATTACCGCAATGGCAAAGGCCGCGGGTGGGCATGGCATGTGTGGCGGACAAATGCTTGACCTGATTGGCGAGACAGAAGAATTCGATGTTGGCACAATATCCCGCCTTCAACGCCTTAAAACAGGAATGCTCATGGCCTTTGCCTGTGAGGCCGGTGGTATTTTAGGGAAGGCAGACGAGACAAGCCGTAAGGCACTGCGGGGTTACGCCCATGATTTGGGTTTGGCGTTTCAGGTTACGGACGATATTTTGGATGTTGAGGCCGACCCAATCACAACGGGTAAACCCGCCAACCAAGACGAAGCCGCAGGAAAAGCAACATTTGTATCAACATTAGGTAAAGAACAAGCCAGAATGCGCGCCGAAATGTTGGTGGCACAGGCCTGTGGCCATTTACATGTTTTTGGTGATCGCGCAGACATGTTGAAAAAATTCGCCCATTATGTTTTGGAACGTCGCGCGTAATTTTTATGCTGGCTGATACGGAAACGCGAATGTTTTTTCCTTGATGGTAAAACATTCATATTTTGCGCTAAATTCACATGGGCGTTGGCTCTTTGGGAAATGCTCACGAAACTCATGTTGAAATTTGAATAAAAAATCCATCACGCCTTTTTCCTCGCAATCATTCAAAGGTTGAGATGGAAAATCCGTGCCGTAACATTCATACGGGCTTTCATCAATAATATTCACCCCAACGTCACATAATGATAATAAATTCTTATCCTCAGTTATTTGGCACATCGTATCCAGCGCATCTATGGCATTGGTAAATAACGCACTATGTGGTGTTGCGAATGCGGGGATGTCTGTCGTCATGACATATGTTTCACCTGCCTGAGACGTTCCCGCAACCATAGAAAAAACAGCCGCCATAACAAATATATTATTTTTCATTTTAAAAACCTTTTGATTAAGTCTCAAACTTTATAACTCTATTTTTAAAATATGTCAAAATAAATATTTGATGACATCCTCATATAAATCTTTAAAACATTTCTATGGCTATTCCATTTCCAAAAATTGATCCTGTTGCCCTCTCTCTCGGCCCTATCGATATTCGGTGGTATGCCCTATCCTATCTCGCAGGATTTTTAATTGGATTATTTATCATTAAAAAATCCGTTGATAAATATCCATCCCCCTATCTAACGCGTGATATGTTCGATGACTTGCTGACATGGATTATTATCGGGGTAATCTTGGGTGGCCGTTTTGGTTATGTTTTCTTCTATAACTTTGATTATTATATAGACAATCCACTTGAGGCCTTAAAAATTTGGCAAGGTGGAATGGCCTTCCATGGTGGGCTAATCGGCGTTATCACTGCCATGATAATTTATGCTTGGAAACAAGGGATGCCCTTTTTTGCCCTTTCCGATCGCGTTGCGGTCGTCACCCCCATTGGTCTGTTTTTCGGGCGCATTGCCAATTTTATCAACGGTGAATTATATGGTCGCGCCACCGATGCACCATGGGGAATGGTCTTTGTTGAGGGCGATATTGCACGACACCCCAGCCAATTATACCAAGCCGCCACCGAAGGACTTGCTTTATTCTTACTTCTGCTAACCTTACAACGGTCACAATATATTCGTGATCATTACGGAATTATATCGGGTGTTTTCTTATCCGCCTATGCATTCATGCGGTTTTTTGTAGAATTCACGCGCGAACCTGATGCTCATATTGGGTTTTTAACGGGTGGGTTAAGCATGGGACAATTGCTATGCCTTCCCATGTTTATGGCGGGTATCATCATTATTTATTTTGCCAATCGGAACAATGCAAAGACTTGATCATTTTATGGGCGATGCCCTAACCCATTATTACAAAACACGTGATCCGCTGGGCGTTGACGGGGATTTTACAACCGCGCCCGAAATTTCCCAATTATTCGGAGAAATCATTGGTGTTTGGGCGGTTCAACAATGGATCAAATTGGGCTCTCCACCCTCATTCAACCTCATTGAAATCGGCCCAGGGCGCGGCACGTTAATGGCCGATTTATTACGTGGAACGTCGCATATATCGGATTTTCACAATCCCATGGATATCCATTTAATTGAAACCAGCGCAACCTTAACCGAAAAACAAAAAGCCACATTAAAAAATTATAATATTGAATGGCATAATGATTTATCCAATATAAAAACAGATAAACCATCCATCATTATTGCCAATGAATTTTTTGATGCTCTCCCCATTCGGCAATTTAAATTTCAGGATAATCAATGGCTTGAACATTATATTGATGACGACAAACCAATCTGGGTTGAGGTGAACAATCCACCAATCAAACAAAAATTACCGCCACCGACAGATGGGGACATATTTGAATATTCCGACGCTCAAAAAAATTATGCCGAAATATTATCCAAATATCATGGGGCAACACTCATTATTGACTATGGATACGTTCAATCCAGTTATGGTGACAGTCTTCAGGCGCTTTATAAACACGCCCCTTGTGTGATTACGGATCATATTGGTGAGGCCGATTTAACATCGCATATTGATTTTGAATGGTTATCATCCTTTTTCAAAAAAACTCAAATCAAAACCCAAAGGGAATTTTTAAAAGAAAACGGCATTGATATTCGCTATCAATCACTCAACAATGCTGATTTAAAATCAGGGTATGATCGATTGTTGGATATGAATCAAATGGGTAATTTATTTAAGGTCTTGGAAACTTTCACTCAAAAAGCCTGAACTGTTTATTCCAAATCATTTTTGTCATGAATGGATCTTCAAAAAACGCCAATTCATCCAACGTTCCGTTAAAGATAATTTCAGGAGATTTACTATCAATTTCAAAATCCTCAACCCCACTAATTGTAATAAGAAACCTTAAATAAACAACGCGGTTACTTTCCAATTGTTTATTATAATTTTTTCTAATGCGGTCTAATAATGCATTTGCATCGCGGCTATTCATTGGAATTTCCTTCAATGAAAATTTACGATCACCAACAAATTTCATTTTTACTGGAAAATATTTTGCATCAACAAATTCAGAACCACAAACTCTCTGAATTTCTTGATAAAACGGAATTTGTATCGCACCGGCGTTATCAAGTGCAACTCTTGGGTCAATAATAAACGCAGATTTTTCAAAATCATATCGCTCAATTGGCATAACTGCCGTAACGACATATTTATTTGGAATACTGGATGCGAAATAGCTTAAATCGCGCTTAAATCCTTGCGTAATAATTTGCCACAAGAAATCATCTTCGTAATATTTTTGAAATAAACCACAATTGGTCAGTTTAAGATAACTATCAACGGCGTCACCATCATTAACATCATAAACATTGTATTTCCAAAATAAATCGGCAAAGCCATTAAACGTCACTTCATTATATTGAGACGCATAATCCTGCGCCTTAATCGGCACAGACATCATAAAAAAACAAAAGATAACAAATAAAAATCTCATGATTCAGATCGTACCATATTCCACAGCTTTTTAAACAAGGTTGGTAGACCAATTTTATCAACTTCATCTAACGCAATCATATTACTCGTTTTTTGATGAATGATTTGCGGATAAAGCGTGAGGGCAAAATGCGTGAATACATGACGAACAAAAACGTCATCCTTTGGCTTATCCAAATGATCTTTCGTATCAATCCATTCAGATGTCGGAAAACCCACCATTCCGCCTAACATCCCTTTTTCTTCGCGTGTTTCAATTCCGATTTGACCATCATGGATGTAAATATAAGCCACGGCCTGTTTTTCAGGAATTTTCTTTTTCTTACGTTTGATTGGGTAAATATCCGCGTCGCCCCTCAAATATCCCGCACAATATTGCGATATAGGACACAGCATGCATTTCGGTGATTTTGGCGTACAAATCGTTGCCCCCAAATCCATGAGTGATTGCGCGAAACAAGATGGCCTATCCGTATTTGTTCCAACAAACAAAGGCTCGCAATATTCACGAATAATCGGCTTACTGTCTGGTAATGGCGTTTCAATACGGTACAGGCGCGAAACCACGCGCTCAATATTGCCGTCCATCACAACCGACGGCGTATCAAACGCAATGGATGATATTGCCGCGGATGTATAATCCCCTATTCCGGGCAAAGATTTCAATGTTTTAATATCAGTTGGAAACACTCCATCAAATTCATCCACCACTATTTTCGCGCATTTATGCAGGTTGCGCGCGCGTGAATAATACCCAAGCCCCGCCCATTCGCGCATCACGTCTTCTTGAGGTGCATTCGCCAAATCCTGAACCGTTGGCCAGATATCAATAAATTTTTCAAAATATTTAATGACAGCCTGAACCGTTGTTTGTTGCAACATCACCTCGGACATCCATACATGATAAGGGTCAGGGCGATCAAACGGTTTCGACCTCCACGGTAAAACACGCGCATGCGTGTCATACCACGAAAGCATATCATCGCGAATTTGTGATGGTTTAGATGTCATTGATTATTTAATACCGCCCAGACACCAAGACGCCAAGAACAAAAGCGCCGAAGGCGTAAAATAATTCACCACAGAGTTCACAGAGGACACAGAGGTGGCACAGAGAAAAAAATAAACTCTGTGATTTCTCTGTGAACTTTGTGTTCTCTGTGGTAAAAAATCACAAATCAAAAACCTTGGATTCTTGGCGTCTTGGCGTTATAAATATTAACAATGATAAATAAAACAAAAGCATTATTGACGATAGCTATACCATTAGCAACAGGATGGTCTATATTCACAAGCGATTACGGATACAAAATAAAGTCATCTGATACCATATTTGCGAATTTGAACATTTTGCCTTTTTTTGCATCTATAAGTTTTTTAATTATTTTTCTTAAAGCAAAACAAAGTAATAAAATTGTTTCTTTTCTGAGTTTAATTATACTAATTACATTATTGGCATTTTCATTCGACGAAAGGGTTAATTTCAAATTACATCGATATAGCAATATATCAGAAGCTAAAATAGCTATTGATAATTTAGCCACAAAAGAACTTGATAGGCTAAATGGTAAAAACTCTAATAATGATGTTAAATACAGTGATATAGGGGCTTTAGAGAAAACTTTATACAAAAATTCTCAAAGCATTTTGACGGATTATCATGCCATGCAAAAAGTGATCTTTGAATGGACAGATTATGAACTTTTAACACCATTACAATACTTACTGTTATCTGCCGTGCAAAACATCCAAATCAAAACATTAATTGATAACTACAATGAAGATATTCATTCTAAGGATGAATTCACATCATCCATTAAAAAAACAATTCAACGCATAGACGATAAGGAGGTTTCATTTTTTGATATTACGCTATCGGCAGATCATATCGCTCTCTACTGGAATAATTTTGGCATCATGGCCAATAAAGATATTAATCGTGGGAACGAAATACTAGCCAAATTATTGAATCAAAAAAAACACATCATTGATGTCAATGAGAATAATAACGCACCGTTAACTGCTGCCTCTATAGCTGTTCTAAATAATTCATACAAAAACAACAATAAGATGAAGTTGTTATTACACGATTTTGAAAATAATGACTGATAAGAAAAAACCAAAAAATGATTTTAAAAAGAGGAAATTTAAAACATCCTCAATCGCATCGCTCGTTCCTTCTCTCCTCAAAAAAATGGGTGGCGCGGCAGAGGCAAAAAAATCAGCCTCCATCATTCGTGTCATGAATCATTGGAGTGATATTATTGGGTCGGATATGGTGGATAAAACCATGCCCATAAAAATTGGCTTTAAAAAACAAAAAGACCGCGTCACGGGCGAACAACAAACCATCCGCACCCTAAAATTAAAAGCCGAAGGCGCATTCGCCACCGCCATTGCCATGCGCGAAAGCATTATTTGTCAGCGACTAAACCGTCTATTTGGTGCGGATGATTTTGGAAAATTAATCATTGAACAAGGATCAATCGATAAACCAAAACAAACCAAAAAATCAAAACCCGCCGTAAAATACGATATCAATGTATCACATATAGACGACCCCATCCTAAAACAACGCCTTGAATCGCTGGGGCAAGCGGTGATGAATAAGGATAATTAGTATTTGACAAAAGACACAACAAAGTCCTATGTTAATTTAAATTAACCAGGAGAATTTCATGTCTATTGCACAAATATCATTTCAAGCCATTGCATTTAAAGTTGATACGCTTGGTAGTCCAATTAAATCACAATTTAAACCTGAAGATTTAATATCAGAGATAAATCTCGAAATTCAAACAAAACAATCAATGTTGATGAAAGAAGCTATTATAGAATCAATTTCTGATGATTTTTGCATATTAAGGGCTGATAGTGAAAATGACCGTTTAATTGGCGCGTTTAAAAAACGTATTCTTAATCCCGAGGATCTTTTTGCATCATACGGCTCACATTCTGTTTTGTTCAATAAAGGAAAATATTCACTTATCACGCCCAGTGCAGAAGATTGTTCACGTACTTTTTTAAAACAACGCCCTACTGGTTTTGTTCTTTTATAAAAAAAACTTTGTGTAACTTCGCGTCCTTTGTGGTTTATTTTTTTAACTACTGAGCAACAGAGGGTGAGGAGTTTTATTTTAAATCCCACTCCTTATTCTCCGTTACCCAGTAGTTTATTAAAAATCTTCTCCGTCTTTATGGTTTCAAAAACACTTACGACCATGTATAAAGAAAAAAACTTTTGAGGATTGAAATATGAAAGTCAACGCAAACACACTCCGTGCAGGGAATATTATTGAGATTAAAGACCGCCTATGGTCTGTGGTTGGGATGGAAATTTCACAACCTGGTAAGGGCGGCGCATACGCCAACATCACATTGCGCGATGTGCGTTCAGGCAACAAAGATGTCCAACGATTCCGTACACAAGAATCCGTTGAAAAGGTTCGCCTTGAGCAAGATGACTGCCAATTTTTATTTGCAGATGGCGATACATATACATTTATGGACACCACAACATATGAACAATTTGAAATTAATGGTGAACTTATCGGCTATCCCAAGGCCTTTTTACAAGACGGCATGATGGTCACGATTGAAAAATATGAAGACGAAGCCCTTGGCGTTCAATTACCTGACACGGTCATTATGGAAGTCGTCGAATGCGAACCTGTTGTGAAGGGTCAAACCGCATCATCATCCTATAAACCAGGTAAGTTGGAAAATGGAGAGCGCGTCCTTATCCCACCTCACATCGACGCAGGAACACGCATTGTTCTAAAAACCGAAGACGGATCATATGTCGAGCGCGCGAAATAGAATTTAGATGTTTAGTATTTTAAAAGTTTAAGGTATAAACCTCAAAACATCTAAAAATCCAAGGATCTAAAAATGGCAACACCTGCAATCATAACCGTCATGTCACGCGCCGCCGAACGCGCTGGGCGATCACTCCTTCGTGATTATAACGAGGTTGAAAATCTTCAGGTCTCTATCAAGGGTCCAGGAGATTTTGTGTCCGCCGCGGACAAACGCGCAGAGGAATTAATCCACGAAGAATTATCGAAGGCCAAGCCTGATTTCGGGTTTTTAATGGAAGAAAGCGGTGAAATTAAAGGCAAAGTAAACAGCCGATTTATCGTCGATCCATTAGATGGCACAACAAATTTCCTTCATGGTCTTCCGCATTGGTGCATTTCCATTGCGTTGGAAGAAGAAGGAAAAATCACCGCTGGTTTAATTCTTGACCCTATCAAAGACGAAATGTTTTATGCCGCCAAAGGACAAGGCGCATGGATGCGTGGTAACAAACGCCTGCGCGTTTCTGGGCGAAAAGATTTACACATGTGTGTTGTTATCTCTAATATGGATTCTATCGAGACTTACACAAACAGATATAAAAAAGTAAAACCACAGGTGGCCTCAATCAGAAATTTTGGCGCATCTGCGCTTGATTTAGCCTATGTCGCTGCGGGTCGTGCCGAGGCATTCTATGGCGGCGAAATTACAAAAGGCCCACAACCATGGGATTTGGCCGCAGGGTCATTAATTGTACGCGAGGCAGGCGGATATGTGTCTGAAATAAACGGCATGTCCAACCATATCTATAATCAAAATATTCTGGCTGGAAATGAACATATCTATAATCAATTAAAAGATATCTTAAATTCTTAATTCTTGCCGATTGGTTATGACGCTGTTGTAATATCATTTATGCGTTTTTTAATATTATGCCTGTTTATCGTATTTGGTATGGCCTCTTTTGGTCATGCTCAAACACCCCTGCCCATAAAAAAACCCTCGCAAAACAACCTAAACAGCTTTGAACAAATTATCGAAACTGCGACAATAGAAAAACCAATAATGTCATCTGATAACGTGCAACAATCTATTATTAAACCACCCCCATTGCCGTCATTTCGTAGTAAATCACAATCACCAGATACAAATAACGACATGGCGATGGTTGTTCATGGTATCCCCATACCCACATCAAAACCTCTGGCAATTCGTGCGGTTCGCCCACCACCGCCATTGTTAGAAATTGGAAAAACACAGGAAAAACCCGTTATCCTATATCAAGGAAATGACGATGACCGCACCGCAGGTCGCCAAAAAATAGAACGTATTCAGGCTGCGCCAAGAGAACGTATTCGTGAAACATCTGATCGGTCTCCCTTTCAAACAGCGCAATTACCACGCGCACGAAAATCATCACAAAGCGAGCCGGTCATTATCTTTTTTAAGGAACAATCATCGGAGTTAGAGGTCGGCCAATTGGATGTCATAAAATCTGACATCTTACGAATATTGAATCGATCGCCCTCACGCAAGGTGGCTATCTATGGTTATGCAGAGCGTAATAACGCCAGCCGAACCAATCAATTATCACTATCCCGTGCCTTATTAATCAGCGAATATCTTGTTGATAATGGTATTCGACCAGACCGTATCGAGGCGCGATCAATGGGATCTGACACGCCTATTTCTCCCAAAAATCGTGTTGATGTGATTATTTTTTAGAATTCCCGTGTATAAAGACACAAAAAGCACATTTTAAAATTGACATGAAACCCCTTCATTTGCTTATCTCATAGGCAATAGAGAGGTTTTATTATCATGAAAAAGAAAATTATTGCCGTTGGTATTTGTTTGGTTGTTTTGGTGGCGTGTATTGGCGTGTTGCAATGGCGTTCCGTTGATGCGGATGACCGCATGATTGCGGCCATTGAAACCACCGCGGGCGATGCCGATGCCATGCCTATCGCTGAAGTTGAAGAAACATCATCCACAACTGAATACCCACCACGTGAGGAAAACGGATCGTTTGTTATCGGCAACCCCGATGCGCCCGTGACGATCATGGAATTCAGCTCCCTTTCATGTCCGCATTGCGCCTCATTTCACAAGGGTGCGTTGCCTGATTTGAAAAAAGACTATGTTGATACAGGTAAGGTCAAGTTTGTCTTTCGTGACTTCCCCCTTAACGCATCCGCCGTTGCGGGGTCATTATTGTTAAAATGCGTTCCATTGGATAATCGCTATGATTTTATGGAGATGTTGTTTGATCAACAATCTCAATGGGCGTTTGAACCCGATTTCATCAATAAATTAAAACAATATGCCGCCCTGTTGGGAATTGGTAATGACGAGGCCGACAAATGTATCAGCGATAGAGACACAGAGGCCGCCATGTTTGACGTGATGCGCGAAGGCAACGCCGAATTTGAAATTTCATCAACACCAACATTCATCATCCAACCCGGAAATGAAAAATTAGTTGGCGCCCAACCCTATGGTGAATTCTCAAAACGCATCGAGGCGTTGTTGAAGGCGGCAGAATAAAAAATAGGGTCAAAAATACAGAGGAGTAATCATGAAGGATTTTAATGAAGCACAAGATTTCGAAGGTAGTGAGGTTACACTTTATATAACCGATACGCTCAATTATTGTGATTTAAATATCGGTGTAAAAGATAGTTTTGAATTGAGAATATCTCAAAGAGCTCAATTTCAAGCCATGGGATTTTCAAAAAGAGATTCAGCATTAACCGCGAATGAACATATGAGAGCGACAAACGGTGGGTTAAAAATTCGCAATATTGATTTAAGAAGAAAATTAAAAATAAAATAACTCTGCCCCTCAGCGCCTCTGCGGTAAGAAATAAAAACAA
Source organism: uncultured Micavibrio sp. (assembly GCA_964350795.1). Classification (GTDB taxonomy): domain Bacteria; phylum Pseudomonadota; class Alphaproteobacteria; order Micavibrionales; family UBA1664; genus UBA1664. The sequence continues at coordinate 4,808 of CAYGLI010000020.1, read as the reverse complement.
AAAAACATGGTTCATTTTTCAAAACTCAAACTCTATGGATTCAAAAGTTTCGTTGATAAGACGGAACTTGAAATCGGCACTGGCCTCAACGGTATTGTCGGGCCAAACGGGTGTGGGAAATCGAATCTTGTCGAGGCATTGCGATGGGTGATGGGTGAGAAATCCGCCAAAAACATGCGTGGTGGCGGGATGGAGGATGTTATTTTCGCCGGAACATCCAAACGCCCTGCGCGGTCTATCGCCGAGGTCACGGTGGTGATGAATAACGAGGACGCAACCGCCCCTGCGCCCTTCACATCCTCAACCGAAATTGAAATTAACCGCCGCATTGAACGGGATAAGGGATCGCAATATCGCGTGAATGGTAAGGCCGTTCGCGCCCGTGATGTGAATTTATTATTTGCCGATACCGCCACGGGCGCAAGCTCCCCCGCGTTGGTATCCCAAGGGCGCATCACCGAAATTATTACGGCAAAACCCAGCGACCGCCGTAAAATATTAGAGGAATCCGCAGGGATTAGCGGCCTTCATTCCCGCCGTCACGAGGCGGAATTACGTTTGCGCGCGGCGGAAACCAACCTTACGCGCCTTGATGATTCACTCAACGATATGCGTTCCCGCCTCTCATCCCTTAAACGTCAGGCACGTCAGGCGGAACGATATAAGGAATTAAGCGATAATATCCGCCGTTTGGATATGGCCTTAATCTGGAGCGAGTGGAGCGAAACCCACGCCAAAATCAAACAAGAACGCACCGAATTCGCAATCCATAATGACACGGTACAATCCGCCTTGGAAATTTCGAAATCCGTTTCTACTAAAATTGAAACATTAGAAAGTGAATTACCTGACCTACGCAAAAACCACATGGAGGCACAGGCCGTTTTGCAAAATTTCCGTGTGTCGTTGGAACGGTTGGAACAAGATATCCAGACAAAAACCAAGGGGTTACAAGACGCGATCGAGGCCAAAGACCAAATTAATCAAGACAGCGAATTTACCCAAGGCCAATTTGATCAAATCCTCCTGACCATTGAATCAATCAAACAAGAATTAAATGATTTGGATAATAGCGGCCAAACATTGCCCGACGACATCACCGCGGCGGAACACATTGTTCAAACGCTCCAATCGACTTTGGATTCCTACCGCCAATCGAAACAAGACATCGAAACCAAGATTGCCGTTGCCACTCAATCAAAATCAACATTGGATAATCAATTGCAAACGGCGAAGGGCACGCGCGATAAAATTAATCAAAATATCACAATATTGAAAGATGCAATTACCGATACACAATCAAAAATCAATGCCATTCAAAATGATGAAACGTTGTCTATCGACCTAGAAAAACTATCGACTGATGTTGAAAATTCAAAAACAACCATTACAAATTTGTCCACCCAATCATCAACCGCCAATCAAAATCTTCAATCACTTAAAGTGGAAAAAGATGATTTAAATTCGATATTAAGTGGCCTTGAGGGTGAATTAAATGGCCTACGTACCTTGCTTGAAAATACATCACATTCTGATGCTGATCGCCCAACGGGTGATGATGCCTTGCTCAATCATTTAAAGGTTACGGATGGGTATGAAAAGGCTGTGTCCGCCGCCCTTGGTCAATGGATTTCCATGGCTGGGCTTGACGATGGCGCGTCCGTTTACTGGTCACCATCGACCATAAAAATTGACTGCCCACATGGGACAACACCTCTTTTAAATTATGTTGATGCGCCCACATCCTTGCACCCCGTTTTAAACGCTATTGGGGTTGTTGATGTAATGGACAACATTGAATTATCAGTGGGGCAAATGATTGTCACACGCGATGGCGCCATCAAACGGTGGGATGGATTGAATGTCAAATCATCAGCCGCGCAATCAATTGACCAAACACATATTATATTGGAACAAAAAAACCGTGTCGCCGACCTTGAAACCCAAATCACAAATAAACAAAACCAACTCTCAAGAATTGATACTGATTTTGAAACCGCACAGGCCAATTGTGACACATTTAATAATGACCTTACCACGGCCAAAGATAGGCTGGCGGAACAAGAACGCAACTTCACCAATCAATCCTATGCGATAGAGCGATTGAGGGACCAACTATCAACATTGAATGAAAAATTGACCGACCAAACCGCACGCCTTGACCAAAACAAGGTGGAGAAAAATGAAATCGAAACCCAAATCACATCATTACAAAATCAAATCAATGATGGCGATGACACTGTCATTGAAGGATATGAAACCGAAATTCAGGCGCTATCCGATAAAATTGAAATTGAAAATAATTCATTGAATGATGCACGCAATGCGCTCAACACACTTGTGCAAAAACAATCAACCCGAACGCAAAATATTAATCGCCTGCAATCTGATCTGACGCGATTGAATGATGAACAAGACAAACTCTCAACCCGACTGGACGATTTTTCAAATCGCGCTGATACAATTGAGGCGAAAATTTTGGCTTATAAAACATCGACGGATGATAACACCGATGATATCCGCGAGGGGCTTCTCTCTAAAATCGCTGATCAGGATAAAAAATTATCAACACTGGCGGATCAATTGAACCAGAAAGACACGCTCTATAAATCCCTGCAATTGCAATTGCGGGATGCCGATTCAAACGCCGCAACGGCACGCGAAAATCGTGCACGGGTTCAGGCCAATGTTGCAAATGCCGAGGCCGAATTAAACCGCATTCAATCCGACATATCCGACCAATTTGATTTAAGCCCTCAAAGGTTAGAAGAACAAACATATTCCCTGTTTGATGATAACATTCCATCAATCGATGATTTGCATGATCAAAAGGAAACCATCACCCGTCAACGCGATGGCATTGGCCCCGTCAATTTACGCGCCGCCATTGAATCTCAAGAGACCGAGGCGCAATTGGCGGAAATGGAGGGTGAGTCAAATGACCTAACCAAGGCGATTGAACAATTGCGCGGTGGTATCGCCAAATTAAACCGCGAGGCCAAGGACCGTTTGGCCATTGCTTTCACCCGTGTGGACACCCATTTCCAACGCCTATTCGCGCAATTATTCGAGGGTGGGAAGGCGCATTTAAAAATGATTGAATCCGATGACCCATTAGAGGCCGGATTAGAAATTTACGCCGAACCACCAGGCAAAACATTACAGAAACTATCGCTCCTCTCTGGTGGTGAACAAACATTAACCTCTATTGCGTTGATTTTTGCAATGTTCCTCACCAACCCATCCCCCATATGTGTGCTGGATGAAATTGACGCACCATTGGATGATGCCAACGTCGACCGTGTCTGTACCCTCATGGAAAATATCGCACGCGAAACCGACACACGTTTCATCGTCATCACCCACCACCGCATGACCATGGCGCGAATGGACCGATTATACGGTGTCACCATGAGTGAGCGCGGTGTATCGCAACTGGTGAGCGTCGATATGGCGTTACAAGCGGAATTAGAGTTATCGGAAACAGCATAACAATGCCCCAACCTGACCCACGCCTTGAAAAAATAAAATCGGATTTATCCGCCCGCAAAACTGTTCAGGATATCACCGATAAAAAACATGCCGACAAACAATCCGATTCCGAATCAATGAATGTTGGTTTGCGCGCTGGGGCTGAGTTAATCACATCCATCGCCGCGGGCGGCCTCATTGGATATGGCCTTGATAAATGGCTTGAAACAAAACCGCTTTTTTTGATTGCAATGCTGATTTTAGGTGTTATAACAGGGTTCGTAAATGTCTGGCGGACGACCCAAAATATGGGATACCAAGTCGGATATAAAGACGTTGATAAAGACACAAATAATAATAGGGATATTAAAGATTAAAAATGGCAGATCCTCTTAAGCAGTTTGAGATTAAACCATTAATTCCATTGGATATTGCGGGCATTGACGTGTCCTATACCAATTCCGCCATGTGGATGACCATTGCCGTTGCCCTATCCATGATTGTCATGTCGATTGCAACACGCAAACCCGCCATGGTGCCTGGCCGATTACAAGTTTTTGCCGAGGGAATGTACGGGTTTATTGCGGGTATGGTGCGCGATAATATTGGCACAAAAGGCCGCGAATATTTCCCAATGATTTTTACAATTTTTGTTGTGGTTTTAATGGGAAATATGTTGGGCATGATCCCCTATTCATTCACCTACACATCCCACATTGCAGTGACGATGGGATTGGCCTTGGCTATCTTTTTATTCGTTACAATTCTAGGGTTTGTCAAACACGGCTTTCATTTCTTTAGCTTATTTTGCCCTGCTGGTGTGCCATGGGCGTTAAAACCACTTATTATTCCGATTGAGGTTTTATCGTATCTTATTCGCCCTGTCACATTATCCGTGCGTTTGTTCGCCAACATGATGGCAGGTCACTTAATGCTCAAGGTTTTCGCAGGGTTTAGCGTATCCATGGGGATCGCCCTTGGTGTATTACCGATGTTTTTCAACGTCGCATTAATTGGATTTGAATTTCTTATTGCTTTCCTACAGGCCTATGTCTTTACAATTCTCAGCTGCATTTATTTGAAAGATGCCATTGAATTGCATTGATAAATATGTAGTATGCAATAGATTTTAACTTAACGAACTGAAACTATAAAAAAAGGACTTTAAAAATGGAATTAGAAGCAGCAAAATTACTAGCCGCCGCAATCGCCTTACTACCAATGTTTGGTGTGGGTATTGGTCTGGGACACATCTTCGCATCATATAACGAAGCGGTTGGCCGTAACCCAGCATCAGCAGAAATCTTGGATAAGAAATTCTTCCTGACTTTTGCTTT
>CAYGLI010000019.1:0-23862 GCA_964350795.1 uncultured Micavibrio sp. | reverse complement strand
ATGTGCCCCTGTGGCGGAACTGGTAGACGCGCTGGATTCAAAATCCAGTTCCTGTATGGGAGTAGGAGTTCGATTCTCCTCGGGGGCACCACATTGCTTTCAAAGCCTTATATTCCCTTATAACCTATACTGACAAACGATAATTATTCCAATTTGCTACACATTTGTGCTACACAATGAGGATGGAAGACTTGTCAAAATACCCCGGCTTATGTCGTCGCAAAAACAATTATGAAATACGCAAACGTGTGCCAAAAGACCTTGTTGATGCGATTGGCAAGAAAGAAATTACAAAGGCACTTGGGACGGACTCATTCACTGAGGCTGTTGCTCGCTATCACGTTGAAATGAACAAGCTTTCCACTCTATTTGACGCTGAGCGCGCAAAACTCAAATCAAAGGCTGAAACGCCCGATATGTTATCCGCTTATTCGGACTACCAGTTAAAACGGCTTGCTGTTGCGTGGTTGGATGAATACCAAAAGAAACGGTCTAAATACAATCCAGATAAAACTTACAAGGGATTTAAGACAGGTGAAACGATTACCGATCAAGAGCTTGTTGGCGAATTGAAATCAGACATTAATGATCTCAAAGATGAAATCGGAGGCGACACTTCTGACAATGATATTCATATGGGGGCAACCAAGGCATCAAAATATCTGGAAGACAAAGATGTCACGTTTGACAGTGCCTCGAATAATTTTAAAACGTTGGCACATTATTTTAGTAAGGCGTTATTGGAATATAACCAGCGATTACTGCAAAAGACAAATAACAAACCCTATCAAGCGTTTGATCCCATGTTTACGTCTCAAGGCCAGATTAGCTATGAAATCAAAGAAGAAAATGAGGGTAAATTTAAAAAGACTATAAAAGAAGTGATTAACGAACATTTCAACAATCCTTCAAAACCAAAATCGATGAAAACACGTGTGAATTATGCGGTCGCAATTAGAATTCTAGATGAAACCTTTGGTCTTGATAGCTATATCCATAAAATAACAAGAAGCGATGTCAAGGAAATCCAAGCTATGATGATGGTTATGCCTGCCAACTTAGGAAAAATAGCAAAAGGCGTAAGTTTAAAAGAGGGAGTAGAGCTTGGTAAAAAACATAATTGGAGAACTATAGAGGTAGGTACAGCCAATGCTAACATTGATAAAATTAATGCCATTCTCAATCATGCTGAGCGCGAAGAATATCTTTTTAAGAATCCAGCCAAACAACTACGTATTAAAGATAAAATTGCAAAGAAACATAAAAAGCACCCATTCTCGTCAGACCAATTAAACAAAATTTTCTATGCGCCAATATACACTGGCTGCAAAGATGATCACTACGGATACAATAAAGTGGGTACTGAAAAACCCAGAAATTCTAGGTTTTGGATGCCTTTGGTTGCTTTGTGGACAGGAATGCGCCTTGGTGAAATTATCCAACTGGGTTACGAAGATATAGTATTTAAACAGGGCGTTCCTCTCATTCATATTTACGCAAGCGAGGATGGAGACGATGTTAAAAGGGTTAAAACGGAAAATGGTATTCGCTATGTACCCATTCATCAGGAATTACAAAAAATAGGCTTTTTAGATTATGTTGAGCTTATGCGAAAAAAGAAAAGTAGCAGATTGTTTCCTGACGTATCTATTCCAAAGAATGATCCCAATATATCACATAATGAGTCATCTAAGTTTTCTAGATTTCTGATAGCTATTGATGCAAAAACAAAGAAAACCAGCTTTCATAGTTTCAGGCATAGCTTTAGAGATGCGCTTAGGGAAGCTAAAACTCCATTAGAAGTAGCGCGACAGCTTGGCGGTTGGGCAGATGACACAACTGACGGCATATACGGACATGGGCATGACGAAAAAACTTTGTATGACGACCTTTGCGTAATTAAGTATGATGGTTTAGATTTATCACATTTGTATCTGGAGAATGCCAAGGATGGGCAACAAGAAAATTACACAGAGTAAAACGCCTGAATATATTCCATATTATAAGATAATATATGGACGTAAGGCGTCATGGACATTAAAACAGGTGGTTTATTTATCTGTAGGACAGGACCCAGATCATCCTGACCATTTAATTGATACTGATAATGGCTTAAATACGGTTAGTAAAAGGTATGTTTGGTTAAAAACAAAGCAAAAGCAAGGTTACATCCATCCAATCTCAGGTGATGAAACAAAGTATAATTCTGGTTCATTACTCAGAATTCTAGAGGAGCGTTACGAAAATAATTGTGATCCTGATATCCGTGTCGCATTAAATCATATGTCTGAGAGTCCTTACTATAAGCCCATAAGGAGCTCTAGAGTTACTAAATCCATATTTAGACGTGCAGGAGAAATCGTTTTTAAAAAGTATCCCAATGCTACGATAAAGCAAGTAGCCATTTTTTTAGAAAATTTACCTACGTATTATAACTCGACTGATACAGCTCATCTTGATGATAGAACCTCAGAACAGATAGCTGCATTTTTAAAAAATGCCAATCCTAAGGCTGATTTCCAGAAACCTAAAGCTACAGATAAGCCCGTAATCACAATTACTTACAACGAAGTCATTGATTTAATGTAAATAATTACCAGAAAGAACTATGTTCTCTCGAGAGGGTATTCTTTCACGGAAGCAATGTGGTATGTGGCATATGCTCCTCTAAGGATAGTAAACGCAATTACTACCTTAATAAAAGGAGGATGCCAATGAAATTTACAATTAAAAAACCGACAAATGATAAGCCAGTTAAGCGGATATTTCCTGTCAAGGATGTGCCGAAACAGCCTGGCTATGAATGGTTGAATGAGACGATGCTTCGCCATTACATTCACAAGGCGGATAAGCGTAAAGTTGGTGATGAAATCCGCGAGGGTAACGGCCTCATCGAAGCGGGGGCACTCATCCGTTTTAAGACAAAAATTCTTATTGATTTGGATTGTTTCGACGCATGGATTGAGTCCCACAAAAGCGGATCAGACACCCCCAAAAACACAAATTAAACCATTATATCTAACAAGTCATAGTTATTGAAAAAGAAAAAGGAGATAGAAAGATGAAAAATAGTAGTAATAGCAAGGTGTTGAAGGGTAATAAACAGGGGGTTAAGTCACCGTATAAATTATCCAAGGTTAAAACATCAGCAAAATCAAACAAACCAAATCTAACAATCGTTGGTGTTTCGAAAGATATATTTTCTGGACCTGTGATGGCTGATAAAATCACATTTAACAGGTCAATCACCAAAAAACAGGCAGAGGATATTATCAAGGAGTCATATTCAGAATTCAAAGATAGCCAATCTGACTGGACACCAGTTTACAAAAAGAAAAATCACAGTATGTCTGCAAAGATTAGAGTGCCAAACGTTAATGGAGAAGTTTATGAAACTGATCCTCATATATTCGTACAAGTCACAAAATACGGATATAACGGTCCTTCTCTCAGAATTGAATATAATCCCACCAAAATTCCCATGAGCAAGTTAGGGAGCGTTAATACGGATTTCATGGCGTTGATAGGGTTAACATTCATAGAAATCATTGCTCAGGCGAATATATCCAACATCCACTTCTGTGTGGATATTTATAACGCCGACATCAACGACCTCATCATCAGGGCAAAAAAGTTCCGAACAAGCTGTGTTTATTATGAAGCAGGAAACGTGCAAACTATTAACTTTGGGAAATTCTCAGGCAATCAATATACAGCTTATAACAAGGCAGCTGAGGAAACTAAAAACCCTTCCCCTGCTTATTTCAAAACACGCCTTGAATGTAAATTACGAACCAAGAAGTTAAAGTTGGCTGATCTACCACATTTCAAGAACCCTTTCCTGAGGTTCGAGGTGTCCAGCGTGTCAGCTAAAGACCACCCAAAGGGTATGTGTATTGGCCATTGGAAAGCCTTTCAAGCATCTGCACGATCCCTTGGGGGTGTAAATCAGGCTTTAAAAAACCAACCTAAAAAATGGCATTATAAGATTAAAAAGACATTGAAACACAACAATTCAGACTTTTGGCAGCCTCAGGATATTTGGGACAAGACCGCTGCCAAAGCCATGCAAGAATGCTTCATTGATGCCAATACGGTTTAACATCAATACAAACTTTTAATTATCGTTACTTTTGGCGTAAGTGTTCGGAATTGATGTATAGCAATGGTTGGGAGGAGTAACAAACAATGATTAAGGGTGGTGTGCCTGCGCCCTTATCAAACGAACTATTATAAATGGAGGGAGAATAAAATGCGTAAATGGACAGACGAAGAACGTGAAAAACAATCACAGGCCATTCAAAAATGGCGGCCTTGGGAAAAATCTACTGGCCCTAAAACATGGATAGGTAAGAGTGTTTCCGCTCAAAATTCATGGAAACATGGTTTACGTCAGGATGTTGTGCCTACATTGAAACAAATCAATAGGCGCAACATTTTAGTCACGATGCATGATCCTATTATCTGGAATGCGCTCAAAGACAAGCATGCAGAATATATTGACCGTGTTTTAACTGAAAATCCTGATTTGTATATCCGCCTTGAAAAGATGCAGGAAAAATAGCCGTACAAAGACCTTGTAGTGGTGGTCATTTGATTTAGCGTTCGCCGTATCAATAACCAATAGATGCAAGGACGGCAGATGTTATTTGAAGAATACGACCCAGTGAGTAGATTAGAAGCATCGCTTTATCGATATCGTATAGGGTTTAATGTATTGCCACTGCCTACGAAGTTAAACTTCTCTCACAAGTGGATTGCCGCATCGGCACTGCAAAAATCAATCCGCCGTGGCAATGTGTCGATGGCTTACAAGGCAGGGTTAGCGATGATGCAAATTAACCCTGCTAGCGTTTGGAACAGATTGCGTGTCATTGCCTGCGAAGATATCGGCATTGGAGATATGCGTGCCGTTTATGAAACTCTGTATGTGTCCGGCAAAGTCAAATGGCGGGAACGAAATGGCGGTGATAATCATGTCCTTGCTTACATCATCGAAAACCTATGCAAGGCCAACAAATCACGATTGGCGGATGATATTTTATACACCGCCGATGTTCACGCCGATTATCACCACCAGCGCATGGCCTATGTCGATTATTCGATTGATGAACTCTATGACATCATCCTATATCAACATGACCGTGACATATTCGAAAGAATGATAGCCCTGTGTTATTTGCATGGCACCGCCATAATGCGCCCACAGGGTATGGTCGAGATGAAGGGGCAACCAAACTTCGTTTTGGATATCTTTAAGCAGTCAGGGATGCCTGAGTGTACCTTAGATGTTTTGAAGTTGGCACTGCCCCGCACCGAAGGCCATGCGTTGAGTTTAGGGTTAGCGTTGCTGAAGCAGGCCAGCGCAAACAATCACCGTATTATCCATGACACCATAGAAACCAACATCATTGGAGAATGGCCTGCTGAGGCGTATGACAAACATACCAGAGAAGGCAAACAGGATTTTAGGAAGTTTCTAAACCAATGCCCAGAGGTTCGGACATTCATTCAAAGGCAATTACCACATGTTGATCCAATTGAAATGATTGGATGGTGTGTGTTCGCATTGGAGGCACAATTATTAGACACGCGCATTGCCTTCGATGGATCAGAATATATTAGAGCCAAGGCACAATCGGCATGGATGCAATGCGAAGGCATGACACCGCAGATACAGGATGAATTGCTAGCGTTGGTGCGATCACATATGGGGGTGTTAAATGTCTGTCGAGGATAATCAGGGCAACTCTAGGCAAATTAGTGTCCTCGGGTGCACGGCTTCTTCAGATTTAGTGCATAATAATACTGTTAAAGATTACATCCGCGATGCTTTATCACCAAATACGATGCTCGCTTATCAATCTGACCTCAAACATTATTATGGTTGGGGCGGTGTTATCCCATCATCACCAGAAATGGTGGCACAATATCTGGTGGATCATGCCGATAGTTTAAGTATGGCGACATTATCACGGCGGATGGTTGCAATCGCCAAGGCACATACAATGCAGGGGCATCCATCGCCAACACAATCGGACGTGGTTCAACTCACACTCAAAGGGATTAAGCGCAAACACGGGAAACCGCAACGGCAAGTGTCAGCATTATTAAAGGAAGATATTATCTCTATGTTGAATATCATGCCTGAGAATACAAAAGGTATTCGGGATCGTGCATTATTGTTGATTGGATTTTGTGGGGCGTTCAGAAGAAGTGAATTAGTATCTCTTGCAACCAACGATATTGAATTTGTGACACAGGGTTTAATCATCACACTCCAACGCAGCAAGACCGATCAATCAGGTACAGGTCGTAAAATTGCCATTCCCTATGGTCGGGGGTTGGTATGTCCAGTGAAATCATTACAGGCGTGGCTGGGGACGTTACCGCAGGATGATAATCCAATGATCTTTAGGCCGATTGATAAGGGTGGCAATATCGCTGATACAACACTCACCCCTCACGCCGTTGCCGTCATTATCAAATCCTATGCCAAAACAATCGGATTAAATCCTGCCAAATTAAGCGGTCATTCATTGCGATCTGGTCTTGCGACATCTGCCGCCCAAAGTGGTGTGCCATCGCACAAGATACGCCAGCAAACAGGGCATAAATCAGATGTCATGCTCTCACGCTACATTCGTGACGGTGGTCTATTCACCGATAATGCCTCAGGCGCAATCTTTTAACTTTCAATAGTTTCCCCTTTTCGCTATCGTTACCACATCACTTCTGTATTGGAAGTGCTGGGGCTAGTTACATCTTCGTAAGCGGCATTTTTTGACACTGCCGGAAATGTGTCACCTCTCAACTTGGGCTGGGTGGTGACTTTGCCATGTCCAAGGCGTAAGCCTAAAAGCGTCACGCTATTCTTACGAGTAGTAACTACACCCAGCCACCAGAGTGAAAACTCCGGTGGTTTTTTACTGAAACGCAAAAGCGAGGGAAAGAGATGACCGTGGATAAAAAAGCAAAAACGAAACTCTTATTATGGGGATTTGGAATAGGTTCAGTCTGTTTGTTTTTCACGGACTGGTGGGCATGGGGTTTCGTTGGATTAATTTGTGTTTGGTATCAATCCTCATGTGATGGAAAGAATTTTAAGGTTAAGTCTTTGTATGGTTTGGTGGCTCTTGCTTTATTATTTACGACATTTGTTGTTTATGTGATCAGCGACGTGCCTTCTCAGAATAGCCCCACACACAATAACATTGCCCAATCACCCGCGCCACAACAACCAGTGCAACAGACAAAAGAAACAAAAACGCACGAGGAGGCCCTCGCCGAGTATGTCGGTTCATGGCGTACAACAACGCAACGATCTAAGATTGATGATAGCCAAAATGTGATTATCGGCCTGCAAGCCGATGAGCCAATCCAAACACCATATAAAGGGATGGTTTACCCGAAACTGATGATCCGTTGCGCTGAAAATAAAACATCTATGATTGTGTCGTTTGATATGTTCCTAAATAACGATGAAACAAAGGTGACTTATCGCATAGATAAAGAAAAAGCCAAAACCGTGTGGTGGAACGTAACATCGGATTTTGACTCTTTGTATATTCCAAACCCCATTCCGCTAATTCGCCAATTAAAAGATGAGGATCAAATATATATTCAAGTGACACCGTATGGTCAGGGTACGATCTCAGCAAACTTCTACGTTCACGGCCTCTTAAACGCTATTAAACCAATCCAAGAGGCGTGTGGGTGGAAATAACTTTACAAATCCAAACGCTTTGTGTTAAATAAAATTTAAGGAGTTTTTATGAAAGATCAAATGCACATAATAATGGAAAGAGAAATCGCATCGAATGCGGTTCGTTCTTGTGTGCTTGACTGGATAAGTATCAGCAATAACGGCCCAATTTCCTTTGGCGAGACTCGAAATCCGTTTATTTCAAACACAACAGATATAACGCTGGCATAAGAAACTCTATTCCTCTGTCAGCATTTGAAGGCTGACAGGACATTAATTCTCAAAAAATCGATATGTTTTGTTTGTCTTCTTAATAAAATTAAGAAAGATAAGTAAAAATGACTTTATTAAACACAATTATTAAAAAATGTGACGAACCATTTCACATTAAAATTGACAAGCTACCCCCTGAGGGGGTTGAAAGCCTACCAACGAAATTATATCCATTCATTTGGTATTTTATCCGACAGGTCAAAGGCCCAACATTGGGTATCGCGATCACAGAGGGTATTTTCGCCGTTCTGATTTCGGTGATGTTTTGGTATGTCGGGGCTTTGGTTCAACAAGGGGATTACTCACGGGCTATGTTATGGCTTGGCGGTGCATTATTGCTCGTCCGCTTCGTAACGGGGACATTAGCGGAGATATTTTACCATTTGGTTTATATTCCCTATGTTTGCAATGTGGTAAGGCATCAATTGTATTGGTATACAGCAAGACAGCCATTATCGTTTTTTCAAAATGATTTTGCTGGACGGATCGCCAATAAGCTACAACAAACAGGACCAAGTCTAAGGGATGCGGTCAAGTCAACAATTGGCGCAGTATGGTTTGCCGCTATATTTACAATAAGTAACCTGTATTTTCTATTCAGTGTGAATATGTGGTTAGCCCTGCCTCTGGTTTGCTGGCTTTTGGGATACATTATTGTCTTATGGTATTTTACGCCAAAGGTGCAAGATCGGTCGAAAGCACATTCAGAGGATTTTAGTACCTTCATTGGTCAGTTAGTTGATAGTTTTATCAATGCCTTGCCAATCAAGTATTTTGCAAGAACACACCATGAAGATGAACGTGTGTTGGGTTTATTGAAACAGCATAGTAAAAGCCTGCGTCATGCAACTGGTACGATCTGGGCGATGAGTTTTATCATTGATATTCTGAATACAGCATTATTGATTGCAACTGCATTTGTCGGCTTTTGGTTGATTGAGACAGAAGGTCAATTGGGTATCGCTGCCATGGCGATGGCATTGCCCATGGTATTGCAAGCGACATTTCAATCAGGTTGGATCATGTATGAGGTTTCAGGCATTTTTGAAAATCTGGGTCAAGTTCAAGAAGGTATTGATGTGTTGAGCAAGCCTCACACCGTTGTCACTAAAAAGGGCGCGAAGGATTTGAAAATTGATGATCAACCCGCATCGATTAATTATCAATCTGTGTCTTTCGATTATGACCCCGTGGATGATGGACAGAAATCCGTGTTGGAAGATTTTAATCTTTCAATACCAGCAGGGCAAAAAGTTGGCCTTGTTGGACGCAGTGGTGCAGGAAAATCAACCATCACCAATCTGATCATGCGTGCCTATGACGTGCAAAGCGGTGAGATTATGATTAATGATCAGAATATCGCCGATGTCACACAACATAGCCTTCGGAGTAGTATCACGGTTGTGACACAAGAAAGCTATCTGTTCCATCGATCCATCTTTGACAACATCTCATACGGTAAACCCGATGCCACCATGGATGAAGTTATTGAGGCGGCGAAACAGGCCAGCGCACATGACTTTATTCTTGGCCTTGAAGATAACGAGGGACGTAAGGGATATGAAGCCCATGTCGGCGAGCGTGGCGTGAAACTCTCTGGCGGTCAAAAACAACGCATTGGTATTGCGCGTGCTATCCTCAAAGATGCGCCAATCTTGATATTAGATGAGGCAACATCTGCATTGGATAGTGAGAGCGAACACGCCATTCAAACCGCGTTGGAAGGCATCATGGATGATAAAACCGTGATTGCCATTGCACACCGTCTATCGACATTACGACAGATGGATCGCATTATTGTGATGGACCAAGGCCAAATCATCGAAGACGGCACGAATGACGAACTTGTCGCTATCAAAGGCGGTCATTACGCCAAATTGTGGGCGATGCAGTCAGGTGGGTTTCTTGGAGGTAACGCATGAGTATTCATTTAAGAAAAGCCACGATGGATAACGCAAAGGCGATTGCTGTGATATTAAAAACATCACGGCAATCCGCCATGCCTTATCTACAGCATAATCATACACCAGAGGAAGATTATGCCTTCATCAAAGATATTGTTATGCAAGAGTGCCATGTTGTCGTTGCAGAAGAAGATGATGATATTTTAGGCTTTATCGCCTTTAAGGATGGCTGGATCGACCATCTATATTTATTGCCAGAGGCGCAAGGCAAAGGCGTTGGTTCCTTGTTATTAAACGAAGCATTGCAAAAATCGGATGATTATCAATTATGGGTCTTTCAAAGAAACACAGCCGCACGCGCATTTTATGAAGCAAGGGGCTTTAAAGTTATTCGTGAAACTGATGGACACGATAATGATGAAAAAGAGCCGGATGTTTTGTATCGATGGCAGAGACGAAATAACCTCCCATAATGGAACATTAACGAATGTAGTTATCTAGAACAGCCACAAACTTAATTATTGACTTATGGATAATGAATAGTTTATGTCTTCTTACATGATAGCAGAAACATATAATATATCGTCAGGTCCTGTACCAAGTATCACTATAAATGTTCAACCACGAGAAACCGTTGTTGCATCAGCTGGTGCCTTCCTATCTGGTTCACCCATGCTCGAGCAAACAACTGAAAGATTTAAGTCTGAAGGTAATGGCATGGCTGGCTCACTATTATCGGGTGAGAGCGTTTTTATAAATAGGTTTACAAATCATGGTGAAGAGACAACAGAGTTAATTCTATCAGATGAACAAATAGGAACTGTCGTAGAGGTTTCGGATGATTTGGCTAATGGCATTCTCTGCATAGGTGGGGCATTTGTGGCAGCAACCGCCGACATAGATGTTGGCTTCAAAAAAGTACGTGATTTTTCTCAAGCCGCATTGACGGGGCAATCTCTTTGGATGCAACATATCAAGCACACTGACAAGGACAAGCCGTGCACAGTATTCCTGATGGCAGCAGCTACACCTGCGAAAATTAACCTTAGCGAAGGCGAGAGACGTTTGATTGACAATAAATCGCTGTTTGCAATGACAGAGGGCACAAGGTTAAGATTATTTGAAAATGAAGGCCTTAAAAAAGCAATGGGTGGCGGTGAAGGTCGATTTATGACTGTCGTTGAAGGTCCTGGAACTGTATGGATTGCTCCTGAGCGTAAGAAGGCATCAAACTTTATTCAGCAAATTATAAAAATGGTTATCCCAGGGTAGTGTAATGAAGAAAATTATTAAGTACGGTTTGAATGGTGTTGTGAGAACAGGTGTTTCTGTTGCAGGTCTTGGATTAGCAGCAGGGGCTTTAAAATTGCATTTTGAGTCCATTTCACTGCAAGGACTTAGATCAGACAATCCAGAAGCATCTGCAGTTGATATATATGAAACCGCAGGCATTGCATCAAAGTATATGCTGCAACATGATTGTAATATAGATATAGATAATTTGCAGACGTCTCTTACTGATCCCGAAGTTGTAGCCTGCGTTCAAAAAGATTTTGAAGAAATGTCCGAGATAGGTAGTACTGTTTTACTTATACCCGCTATATTCATCGGTGTATTTTTCTTGAAGGCGATGCCTAAAAGTTTAGCGTATTTTCAAATCGCATTTAGGGAGGCTGCTAAAAGTGAAAAATCTGTTTTGACAGAAAAAGATTTTGAAGTTTACAGGACATCTCGGTCTCCAAAGCCCTAAACACACAAAGCCGCAATTTAGTCATTGTTTGCTTTATAACTTTCAATAACATTAATTATCGAAGATAAAATTGAGGCGTCATTTCAAAATTATTGAAATAAAAATTGACTTAATTAAATTTCATAATTAAAAGTAATAAAATACAAAAATTACAAAACAGGGAGTGTTCTATGCAAGTATTGGTCATTGAGGATGATAATCTTACTGCGCAATCAATCATATTGATGTTGGGTTCGGAGGGTTTAAATCCTTATAGAACAGACCTTGGCGAAGAGGGAATAAAATTAGCCAAAGAAGTATCCTACGATATGATACTTTTAGACAGCCATTTATCAGACATGTCTGGTCAACGCGTGCTGGAAAAAATGAGGGCTTCTGGTGTAAAGACGCCTGTTATGATTTTAAGCGGAGATCATTCGACAAAATCAATTGTGACCGCTTTAGGTATGGGCGCGGATGATTTCTTGGCAAAGCCCTTCCATAAGGATGAAATGATTGCCCGTATTCATGCAATCATAAGACGTTCGAAAGGACATGCTAATAACATTGTTAATGTTGGACCACTTGAAATTAATTTAAATAAGCGTAAAGCATCTATAGAGGGGAATACTATTAATTTAACGGGTAAAGAGTACGATGTTCTTGAAGTTTTAGCTTTGAACAAGGACAAAAATGTAAGTAAGCCGATGATACTTGAACACCTTTATGGGGGGATAAACGAACCCGAACAAAAAATTGTTGATGTTTTTGCGTGTAAGTTACGCAAGAAATTAAATGATGCCTCTGATGGAGTTGTAGGAAAATTTATTGAAACGATTTGGAGCAAAGGATATCGATTGAGTAACGATCATAGCCATGCGCTTGCAACGAAATTTGGGCAAGAAGCGAATAGTGTAGTTGAGACTCCAGAAAGAAGCACTATGCCAAAACAAACAAGAACTAAACAGAGCAGAGCAGAGCCTTAGATCGTCGATAATTTAAAAACAGGGATTAAATCATGCGTGTCATTGCATACTCACCAGATACAAACTCATCAGAGCAGTTCGCTGATTTAATTGATCGGGAATTACCAGAAGAAAAATTCTCCGTTGAGTATGCGACATCTCAAGATGACTTAAACCAACTGGTGAGCACATCGGATCATGATGCGGTTATTGTTTTTGCCGATGAAGAGGCAAAGAAACCATATCTGCCAATATCCAATATCGATAAACGTAATTTACAGGGTCCGATTATTACGTTGTATAAAGATACCTCACCACATGCCCTGTTGAATGCGCTTTCAAGCGGCTCAATGGTTGCGTTGGAGTTCAATAGTGTTGCAATGTTACAGGGAGCACTGTCTATGGCAGTCAAAAACGCTAGTCTTGGATTTAACGGACAATCGCAAATTCAAACTTATGGCGCACTTGAAATTGACTTTGACAATAAAAGTGTGAGAGTAAATGGTGATAAAGTCCATTTTACAGGAAAACAGTATGATCTTCTTGCGTATCTCGTGAAACACTCAAACTCATTGTGCAGTAAGGAACGCATATTCAATGCGATTTATGTTCATGACGATGATGTGGAGTTAAAGATTATTGATGTCTTTATTTGTAAAATAAGAGATAAGTTGAATGAAGCACAATCTGGTCTTGGTGATAGCGTTGAAACCGTATGGGGTCGAGGTTATCAATTCACTTCTAATCCGCTGGCTGTTGACAAAAGACATGTGAAGCAGTTCGGTGTATTAGAAATTGACCTTGCCGAACAAGAGGTGCGGTTGGGTGAAGATACCGTTGACCTGACGATCAGCGAGTTCATGGTCTTGAAAACATTTGCGCTGGCATTTCCCGATAATGTCTCCCGTGATGCGTTGATGTCACAAGTGAGCAAGTTTGGGCGTGATGCCAACTCAGATACGGTTGATCGCTTATTATATTCTGTTGGGCGTAAATTGAAACAACATGGCTCTGAATTTGAAAAATTCATTGTTCCTGTTGATAGTGATACATTTTTGATGAACGTGTCTGGCCTAGATGATAAGGCAGCAAAAAAGGTTGAGCAGGATATTACTACACTTGATTTGATCAAGTTGAACCGTACCCTAAAAACAGTCACCGTTAAGCGTGAGGTATTTGATGTCACAGACCATGAAATGAAAATTCTTGATGCGATCATGGATACTTTTCCCGCAAGAATAACGGGTGATGCGCTTGTTACAGCCGTCTATGGTGAGGGAGGAAGTAAATTTAAACTCAATAACCATTTAGGCAAATTACGTGCAAAATTAAAAGAGGCCAATGGCGGTGAAGACTTAATCATCTTCCGACGTGGTGTCGGGTATACCCTAAATATCACCTCTGACCGTGTCATGGCAAAGTTCGAGGATCAATTAGATATTCATAGCCTTGGTCCTTGGACGCTTGATATGACACGCCATACGCTTTCATATTCTGTTGATGATGGTGAAACAAGTCTGACTGTTGATTTGAACAGATCACAATTTTCTGTTTTCTCAGCGATTTTATCTGCATTCCCGAATGCGATAACAAAAGACGATTTAATCACGGCGGTTTATGGTGATGATGCTCAGGACAAAGACAGTGCGCTTAATTCCCTCTATGCACAGATGAAGGGCGTTTTGAAAACAACACTTGGTGATTATGCTAGCGGTTTCAGAAAACTTGTTAATGGAACAGAGGCTTTTCGTTTTGATTTGGATATCGATGACATACCCCAAGATATTTTGGACCAGTGCGAAGTCAAAGAGGTTGGACCATGGGGCATCAACAAAACACTTGATATGTTTATGTTTGATGGTGACCCCATTGAATTGAATGATAGCGAATATGCGGTTGTTTCAACATTTATTAGTAATTATCCAAGACCAATCAAAACCGCCGCACTTGCCAAAAAGCATTTTGATGGAAAACAGCCTTCACTCAACACATGTTTAACATTACTACGAAAAAAAATAAGTGATACCCATGGCATAACCGAGCCATTTATTCAAAACAAACGTGGCGTTGGTTATGTTCTTGTCGCAAATAAGGATGAATTGGCGCAAGAACAGGTCGATGCGATGACAGTGATTGAAATCGGCAATGTGTCTGTGAACATGGATTTGGGTCAGTTATACTTTGACGATAAGACAGTCGAATTAAACGCCGCAGAATTATTTGCAATGAAGGTGTTGGTGAAAGCGAATAAACCTGTCACAGCCAAGTTATTATCCGAGTTCAGTAAAGCAAGCGGTCAAGAGAGAGAACCCATGAGCATGTATCAGGCAGTCCGTTCTCTAGAGGATAAAATAGCTGAGGCTGGGTTTGAAGGGCAATTAATCGATAAAAGACGGCATGCAGGTTTCTTTTTATCAACAAAGCGAGATGAGGTTGTTGCTAATTCTAATGTTCAACATGTTGGTGGTATCTCGATCAACAAAACACTTTTGGAAGTTGGGATAAATGGTGTGTCTGTGGCCTTAACACCTTCTGAGTTTAAGGTGATTGAAACATTGGCCGAAAACCCAACCATACCCTTGTCCATAGAGGATTTAAGCAAGTTGAGTGACGAAGATGGCGAACCATTTGCCGAAAGCACACTCAATCTTTCAAAAAATCGTATCAAACAAAAACTAACCGAGGCTGGTGTTGACCCTGAGGATGCACAGATCATCAGTAACAAATCACGGGTTGGGTATTATCTAACACCTATGGCGGACAATCTGGATAAAAGCAGACTAAATGGTAAGCGTAAAACAGCCATTACAGATGCAACAAACGTCTCGGCAGGCGCATTAACCATCAACACCATCACAGACCGCGTGGAATATGAAGGAAAGTCCCTTGAAGGTGTTAAAGGTAAACCACTAGATGTACTTGTATTGATGGCGCAAAGACATGGCGATTTCATAACCAACGAAGAATTGGCTGAACACTTTTTTGGAAAACCAAAGGATGATAAGGAAAAAGAGGCTAATCTAGGCCGAGTCGGAATGGGTATTAAATCCCTTACGCACATGTTGGATACAAGTGTTCCTGATCTCTCTCAATCACTCATCATGAAAGTTGGGAATAAAGGATACGCCTTAACCCTATCCATGGATGACCGACATACGATTTATGAGAAAGCCAGCCTCCCCAATCTGCACAAGCCAACAAAAACAAAGTTTGCAAAACCAGCGCACCACCAGAACGGCTCAGGTAATACAAATGGCAAAATAAATGGTACGAGAAATACGGTGACGGCAGCTCAGCCTCAGGGGGGCGGACGTCAATCCATGGCGGATCAATTAAGAGATTTTAAGCTTGGATAAATAAAGTTTGCAGTGAGTAATTAATTTGCTACACTTACATGCTACACACGGATGGTATTGCCAAGTTGAATAATTATTAAATATCAGTAGGTTACGGAATTGACAGCAATTTCTCCTCGGGGGCACCATTTTATATTCACCTAACTGAATTATAAAAAAGCCTGCGTATAGCAGGCTTTTTAAATTATAAAGATTCTTATTGCCGAATTTAAGCGGCTTTTGATGCTTTTTGTGTCGCTTTAAAACCTTGAGAGATTGTGTCATTCAATGGCTCTAATGAGTCCATGCAGACTTTAACTGTTTTTTCGGATAGGGCGGTTGCATTGCTCATGCTTTGCTCCATTGTTTCCTGAGCCAGCTTCGTGCTTGTCTCTGTCATGTCATTCAATGTCTTACAGGACATAAATTGTTTTGCCGCGGCGGCTTGTTGTTCGCGTGCATTATTGGCCATATCTGTGCAGGCCTTAATAAGATTTTGTGTGCCATCCATCCATAGATTCGTTGTTTTCATCCATGCGTCAAAGCCAGTCTTGCCAAAATTTGCAAATTCTTCGGCCTGCTTTGTTGCAGCCTGTGTCATTTTTTCGATTTGGTCTTGGTTCATGTTGTAATTATTCATTTTTAAAAGACTCCTTTTCTTTTGCGGTGCACAAAATATATCACTATCGTATATCATCGTCAATATTCTTGTAAAAAATTAATTTTATGTGTGGATGGATTAGACAGAGTTTAAAAAATCAAATATACTTATCTTTATGGGATGTTTTAAGGCTTTTCTGCTTTTTTTAATACTATTAGGTGCTGTTGTTTATGGTTCTGGCGATGCCAATGCCAATGCTAAATACGCATCAATCGTGGTTGACGCGGAAACAGGTAAGGTTTTGAGGTCTCGTAACGCGAACAAATCACTTTATCCTGCGTCTTTAACAAAAATCATGACGTTATATATGGCGTTTGATGCACTTAGTCGCGGACAAATCCGTTTAAATGAACGCATACGTATTTCCAAGCACGCTGCCGGCATGGTGCCTAGTAAGTTACACTT
This sequence comes from uncultured Micavibrio sp., assembly GCA_964350795.1. Lineage (GTDB taxonomy): Bacteria > Pseudomonadota > Alphaproteobacteria > Micavibrionales > UBA1664 > UBA1664. Next base: position 6,885 of record CAYGLI010000019.1, on the reverse strand, counting down.
GCCCGCGGGGTCTTCAATCAAGGTTGAAGATGCAATTTATGCCCTTGTGACAAAATCGGCAAATGATGTTGCCGTCGCCTTGGCGGAGCATTTGGGCGGAAGCGAATGGGGATTCGCAACTAAAATGACGTCAAAGGCGCGTTCGTTAGGAATGAGCAGCACAACATTCAAAAATGCATCTGGTTTGCCTGATTCAGGCCAAAAGAGTACGGCGCGTGACATGGCGATTCTTGCCAGAGCCTTAATTTACAATCACCCGCAATATTATCATTATTTTTCCACTAAAAACTTTGAATATCGCGGGGTTAGTTACAGAAACCACAATAAATTACTTAAAACTTATGATGGAATGGATGGTATTAAGACAGGGTATATCCATGCATCGGGATTTAATTTGGTTGCCTCGGCTGTTCGCGACAATCGTCGCTTGGTTGCTGTTGTATTTGGTGGACGATCATCAAGTTCTAGAAACAGCCATATGTCAGAAATTTTAGATGAAGGATTCGTACTTGCGCGACAATTACCGCCCACACGTTTGGCGACCAGAATTATTCCTAAACCGCTTCAAAAACCAGACACTATGAACGTTATATTGGCCTCATTAAATGCCTCGGCAGTTGAAGTAAAACCACATGTGGCAAATTACAGTGATGATAATAATGATCAGCGCATTGACGAGATGTTAGGGCAGGGGGACGTTGACCCTAACGCGGCCAACCGTCTGGAAACGGGTTTGCTGGCCATTGCGGCGCATACAGGACGCCAGGCGCAAATTAACGGTGTTGGACAATTTGGTGACCATGAAAATATGGGCAAATCAAAATGGGCGGTTCAAATTGGTGCCTATTCATCAGAGCGTATATCGAATCAGGCCATAAGGGTTGCCTCAAAATCTCTACCGCCTGAGCTACGCGATATTATTAAACCAAGAACTCTGCCACTCACAACGGGTTCACGAACAATATATCGTGCCCGTATGGATGGATTTGATGAATTAACCGCGCAAAAAGCGTGTGCGTACCTGCGTAATTGCATGGTTATTGCACCTTAAGAGATTTTTTTATTTTTTGAGATTGTAAATGGTGGTCGAGGGCGGGCTTGAACCGCCGACACACGGATTTTCAATCCGTTGCTCTACCAACTGAGCTACTCGACCATCTTTAAAAAGATACATGGTTTATATGCAATATTGTTTTTAATGTCTAGGGGGAAAACTGCGTTTATTCAAATTCTTCGCCATCCATTTCAAACATGATTAATTTTTCTTGTAATGTTGGTGTTCTGCGTTGGCGTGATATTTCAAAAACGCCCAATTCGGTTATCCCATGACACTGGGCAGTGCAGGGGTCATTGACAAATGATTTTTCCAATTCTTCTAATATGGCTTCTTTATCTTTCTTGGACTTCATATTGATAAAATCCGCCATAATAATGCCGCCTAAATTGCGAATGCGAAGTTGTCGGGCAATTTCGCGCGCGGCCTCTATATTTGCATTGAGTTGGCTTTTGTCTGCGCCACTATTCACATCAATGACTGTCATGGCGGCGGTTTCTTCGATAATTAACGCACCACCAGATGGCAAAATGACATAAGGTTTAAGCAAGTTTTCAAATTGCCCAATTAGGTCATAGATTTCGAATAACCCCATACCGCTTCTTGTGTTTTCTGCGGCCTTGGGCTCGATTTTGGTCATCAGGTCGGGCGCGAATAAATCGCACCATTCTTCTGTTTCTTGAAAGATATCCATGGTTGAGACATAGATTTTACCAATTCGGTTTGTTGCCAAATCCCCCAATGTCCGTTGCACGGCGTTTGGTCCCATCATCAATAATGTTGGTTCGTTTTCGCCATCATATTCTAATAAATTATCCCATATGGTTTTTAAAATTTTGCCCTCATTGACCAAAACATCCGTTTGGCAATTGGCGGCGGATGACCTTAGGATACATCCATGAATATCCTTAACGGATTTTAACATGGATTTTAAATCACGGCGCAAGTCCTTATCAATGATGCGTTTGGATATACGGTTTTCCGATGCAAAGGGGGTAAAGATAAGGTATCGCCCCTGTAACGCGATATCCATTGATAGGAGGCTAACCTTTTTAGATGGAACTTCTTCGTCTTCGCCCGATGGATTATGCGGGGTCTTGACCTGTACCATAATCATTTGACCAGGGGTTAGAACCTGTCCAATCGTTTTTCCCTTTGGGGCGTGCGCTCCATCAATGCGAACATCCTTAAGGTATAAAATACCCTCGAATCCATAACCCAAATCGATATAAGCGGCGTCTTGCCCCTTATCAATGCGGCCAATCTTACCCATATACAGCGATCCCCAGCGAATGACTTCGGCATAGGGGTCAATCTCCAAATTTTGGATTTTATTTTTTTTATCAATAGCAACAGACCAAAGGGAGCCCCCAAGATCTTCAATCAGAATATCCATGTACGCAAGTGTATGCGATTTTTAGGCCAACTGGAAACCATTTCCACGCAACATGTTGACCGTGTCGTGAATATTTAAACCAACAATATTAGAATAAGATCCAGATATAAACGGAATAAAACGCGAGGCCAACCCTTGGATGGCGTAACCGCCGGCTTTGCCTTCCCATTCGCCACTATCGACATAGAATTGTTTTTCGTCATGCGTGAGGGGTTTGAATTTCACAACCGTTTCGCATAGGCGCGTGATTTCTGTGCCGTCTGGCGTTATCAAACAAATTCCACCCATCACCGTATGGCGACGACCAGACATGAGTGTGAGGAATTTATAGGCTTCTTCGGCATTTTCTGGTTTTTGTAATATACGGCGTCCCATGACAACCACCGTATCGGCGGCGAGGATGTAGGCACCTTTATTATTCTTGGCGACTTCGCGTGCCTTTTCAATCGCCATGCGTTTCACGTATGGGCGGGGCGTTTCGTTTTTCAATGGGGTTTCATCAATATCTGCAGGGATAATCGCATCAGGAATGATATTTTGTTCGGCCAATAATTCTTGGCGTCGTGGTGACGCCGAGGCAAGAATAAGCTTATTTCTCACGGAAAATAATACGACCCTTGGTTAAATCATAAGGTGTCATTTCGACAACAACCTTGTCACCCGCCAAAACGCGGATACGGAATTTTTTCATTTTACCCGCGGCATGCGCGATGATTTCGTGATCGTTTTCTAATTTTACACGGAACATTGAATTGGGAAGCACTTCCTCTACAATACCGTTAAATTCCATTAATTCTTCTTTAGCCAAAATATTTACTCCAATAATTTTATATTATGGAGATTTTATAGGCTATTTGAATTTAGAAGTCAAAAGGGTTTGGAATCCGACCTTAGAACACCATTTTTATCTGTTAATGGTTTTGTCTTAAATGCACTATATATTTTCTTTTGGTCAAAGAGTTCGCTCGCCATTGTTTTTAAGAAAGAAATTTTTGCACCATCATTGCGGTCACCAGTTAAATTTTCTGCAACATTGGCATTAATAGTGTCTAGATTTTGTTTTTTTATATCTGCTGATATAAGAGCGGGTACAGCATAAGCTATCGTGGCAAATCCAAAAACAGCAGACAGTGAACCGCCGGAACCCACTGTTATAATGCCTATAGCCGCTGCCGCGATATATTTACCTATTTTTGTAGAGGTATAAAAGGTTTGCATCGCATTAGCTTGTGATGCATGGGCTATTTCTTCCGCTGTCGCTTCAATTTTACAGTGATTTCCTTTCTCATCGTTCATCCGCATACCTGCTTCATAAAATGATGGTATTTGTCTAATTTTTTTGGTCATCGTCATTCTCCTATATCGTAATATGTTATTACAATAACAATATTTTTAAAATATGTCAACCATTATTTCTTTCTCCAAATATCCGCACCTAATTTGGATAAATATTATCCATTTTCCTTCACGTCTTTGCGCCTTTCTGTGAAAAAAATCGACACCGTAATGTCACAGGAAGACGCTAAGACGCAAAGTTTTTTTATCTCGTCATTGCGGCGAAGGCCGTAATCTATGGATTGTTGATTGCATTGTTAAGGCATACCATGGAACTCTGGCCTTCGCCAGAGTGACGAGTGTTTTTTATTTCTCTCTCCGAATATCCGCACCAACGGCAGACAACTTGCCTGAAATATCCTCATACCCACGTTCAAGGTGGTAAATACGATTAACCGTTGTCTCACCATCGGCGCATAGTCCCGCAATCACAAGCGCGACGGAGGCGCGTAAATCTGTGGCCATGACTTGTGCGCCTTTTAATTTATTCACACCGCGCACAATCGCACTGTTACCATGAACCGTAATATTCGCGCCCATGCGGACCAATTCAGGGACATGCATGAAACGATTTTCGAAAATTGTTTCGGTCACCAACCCTGCGCCATCGGAAAGCGTGAGCATCGTCATGATTTGTGCCTGCATATCGGTTGGAAAACCGGGGTAGGGTTCGGTCATGATGTCGATACCACGCAGGGATTTTAAATCATCCTTGCGCTTTACACGGATTTTATCGCCAGAAATTGTGACCTCGACGCCAGCCTTACGGAGGAGGGATGTGATTGAATCCAACGTGTTCGCACGCGTGTTTGTCAATGTCACGTCACCGCCCGTTAATGCCGCGGCAATCATGAATGTTCCTGTTTCGATACGATCAGGAATGACGGAATGTTCCGCCCCATGCAATTTTTCAACGCCGTGAATGGTTAATTTATTCGTGCCAATACCTTCGATATACGCACCCATTTTGACCAAGCATTCGGCAAGGTCGGAAATTTCGGGTTCCATCGCGGCATTCGATAATGTCGTTGTGCCGTTGGCTAAACATGCGGTCATTAAAATATGTTCGGTTGCACCAACCGATACCTTTGGAAATAAAATATCCGCGCCTTTTAATCCACCTTTGGGGGCGGTGGCGTGGACGTATCCGTCCTCGATTTTAATTTCTGCACCCATCGCCTCTAACCCCATTAAATGCAAATCAACGGGGCGTGATCCGATGGCGCACCCACCAGGAAGCGAAACCTTGGCCTTGCCATGGCGTGCCAACATTGGGCCAAGAACAAGGATGGATGCACGCATTTTACGCACCAAATCATAGGGCGCGATTGTTTTGTCTTGCCCACCAATGGCGCGGATGTTCATTGTTTTGGCAGTGTCGTCCATATCGACCTCCGCGCCCAAATAACGCAATAAATCCGCAAGTGTTGTCATGTCGCGTAATGATGTCGGGACGTTGGTTAATTTTAATTCGTCTTCGGTTAATAACCCCGCACATACCAATTTAAGGGCGGCATTTTTTGCCCCACTAATTGGTATTTCACCATGAAGGGGATTACCCCCGCGGACTTTTAATTTCGGCATGCCATCATTGGCGAGGTCTGTGTCTATATCGGTCATGTTTATTCTTTTAAAGTTGTTTCACACGGAGGTCACGAAGTTTTTTCACGGGGGACACGGGGATTCTTTTACTCAGTGTCCCTTGTGTCTTCTCAGTGATCCCCGTGTGAACCCCTTATGAATTGTTTAACTGGTTTTAATAAATCGTTTTCTATCTCTTTTTCAAATCTTTTCATCAATGGATCATAATATTGTATCAAATCATCTCGGTCTTTAGCTTGCGCCAAATATTGAATTTGTCCTAGGATACGTGCATGAAATTGTGCTGTGATGACGATGTACCATTGATCAAAAATCGCTTTTTCTTGTGGCGTCATTTGGGCGCAATAATGGTCTTTGCATGATTGTTTGATATCGTCAGGTAAATCAATGCGGATGTCTTCCAATAAATTCACCAAATCATAAACGAATGGTCCATCGCACGCAGCCTGAAAATCAATGATGCCGATTTCATTGTTATGCCACATAAGGTTTTGGGGCGCAAAATCCATATGCGTTAACGCACGAGGGCAGGGTGGTAAGGCGTTTTCGATGTCGTGCCATGTGTGAAACCATTCATCCTCATCGCCACTAAAAACATATTGAGGAAAAAACCTCAGAGCGTTATAAACATGGGTATTTTCATATTTTTTCAAACCGTTAGTGTTGGCATCACGCATTTGAATTAAAATATCCGTGGCCTTTAAATACGCAACTAATCCTTTACTCGCAATTGTGTCCGTACCGAAATCTTCCATTAAAATGAACGCGGCGGATAAATCTTGTTTTATGATTGTTGGCACATTCAAGCCCAATGATTTGAAATACGTATTCATGGCCGACCATTCCCCAACCAAATGCCCAACCATTGCGTCAGGTGAATCATCTGGCGGTGATTGCAACAAAATTGCCGTGTCGCCATTATCATTCGTTACCCGCGCATATGAACGCACTGACCAATCGGCATCAAACGATTCAATTGTGGCATTTGCCCACGGCGTATCAGATAGAAATTGTTTAATATCACTTGTCATTTGATGGGTATCTTATAACCTTTAAGGTAACTTAGAAAGAATAGAGAAAAGGATAACCCCATGAAAACACGCGCCGCGATTGCGACCAAGGCAGGATCACCATTAACAATTGAAACCGTTGACCTTGATGGTCCACGCGCGGGCGAGGTGTTGGTTGAAATCATGGCCACAGGCGTATGCCATACCGATGCCTTTACATTATCGGGTGATGACCCCGAAGGCGAATTTCCAGCCATCCTAGGCCACGAAGGCGCAGGGATTGTCCGTGAGGTTGGAGCAGGGGTCACAAGCGTTTCCGTTGGTGATCATGTCATTCCACTTTATACACCTGAATGTCGCGAGTGCGATTACTGCTTGCACCCCAAAACAAATTTGTGTCAAAAAATTCGTGGAACGCAAGGGAAAGGGGTAATGCCCGATGGGACATCTCGGTTTTCACTCAACGGCGAACCGATATTGCATTATAT
>CAYGLI010000018.1:0-24017 GCA_964350795.1 uncultured Micavibrio sp. | reverse complement strand
ATTCAAGGATCTGGTGATGCTGCAAGTGGTAACCAAAATACAGGGTTTAATTCGTTTCAAGGGGTTCAGGCGATTAATTAGTAATGTCAAAAAAAAACCTACCGGTGGAATTATCGCTATCGGCAGACGCATTTCATAAACAACAAAGACAGGGCAGCGATGGTATTATCGCTGCCCCATCTTCGTTTGACCCGAATTCGGATGAAGACACCCGCAAACGCATATTCGAACGTGATAATCACGAATGCCAATATTGTGGGTTCGAATCGTCAAAATTTCACCTTGTTCATGTGAAGGACGGTAATAAGAAAAACACGATTGATGATAATCTCGTCACATCCTGTATTTTTTGCCACCAATGTTTTCATCTTGATCAGGTTGGTCAAATGAAGTCAGGGACACTTATTTGGATGCCTGAAATGACACAGGTGCAAATTCATCATTTGGCGCGCTCGATCTACGTTGCGCGTATAACCCAGGGGCCAATGGCCGAAATTGCCCGTAATACACTTGAAATGATCATGAAACGTCGGGAGGAAGCAATTGCCCGCCTTAAAACCGATGACCCAAATATTTTATCCATGGTTTTACGGGATTATATAACCCGCGATGTCTATGATAAACGCCATGAAAAACTAGATGGTATCCGCCTGTTTCCGCTTGATCGTCGAACGGTTAAAGAGGGCGATTTGGAATTCAATCAATTTCCACAGATTTTGGCCTATTGGCGGTCAAAGGATGGGCCGTTTTCCGCGCTAAATCCCAATGATTGGATTGGACATTATACCGAATTAAAAGCGGCGTAATTTTATTCTAAATCTTTACTTCACTTCATACCTTAACCACACTACACTTATGATAATATGAGCGGATTTGGAAAATTCTTTGCACCTTTTGTGACTTTGGCGAAACAACCAATTGAATCATTTATTCGTCTGGAAACGGCGGATAATGAAACAACAATGGTTGCCGAGGATGGGTCGCTATTGACCTATATCAAAGTTGACGGTAGCCGCCAAATTATCGGTCAGGAAGAATATGCCCATATTTTAGAGGCAGCCACGGTTAAATTGGGCTCTCGGTTTGACCGTCCAGGCCATGCCCTACAGGTTTTTTTTACCAGAAACCCAGGGCGAGCGCGCTCAGTAACCGAACGTGAAACATACCCATCAAAGGTGGCGGCACGCAATATCGGGCTTGAGCTTGAGGATGTTTTGGATGAACGCGCACGGCATTTGGCGCATTATATGGTGCATGAGGAATGTTACTATGTCTTATGGACGCGTCCCAGTATATTGCCGTCTAATGATTTAAAACGTGCAGCCGAGGAGCAAAAAACAAAAAATAAATGGGTTGCGGCGCATGCCGCGCAAAACCCAATGGCTGCGTTAGAGCCATTACGAGCGCGTCATAAATCATATGTGATGGGTATTGAATCGGCCTTAAATGAATTGGGCATTCGCGCTGATATTATTAAAACGCATGACGCCATGGCCGCGGTACGAAATAATTTATTTCCTGATATGGCGAATGATAAATGGAAACCTGTTTTGCCAGGGGATAATATTCCCGTACGCGCACCTGAATCGACGACTGATTATTCCGAAATTTTATGGCCACCATTGAGGCAACAAATATCCAGCGCCCATGGAAAAATAATGAACGAGCGTATGGTGCAAATTGGCAGTTTGCTATGGGGCGGTGTTGATATGACGCTTGCACCGTCTGACCCTTCACCATTTCCTATGCTTTTAAATAGGTTGTTTGAGGCCAATATTCCCTATAGGATATCGTTCTTAATTGAATCGGGCGGGGCGGAAACAATCGCGGTTAAAAGCACGATTGCAACATTTTTGGCAATCACAAACCCAACGAATAAAACCATAAAAAAATCGCTTGATTCTCTTAAATCGCTATCACGAAGTGAACCTGTCGTTAAATTACGCATATCCATGGCGACATGGGCACCAGAGGGGAAACGTGGATTATTAGAAGACCGTATATCCGTGTTAATGCAGGCAATGGAAAGTTGGGGGTATTGTCAGGCATCGAATGTTGTTGGTGACCCGTTGGAATGTGTGATGTCATCGGCCATGGGGATTGCATGTGCCTCCACTGCGCCGGCGGCGATTGCACCGATGTATGAGGTGATGAAATTATTACCATGGCAACGTCCATCAAGCCCATTTGATAAGGGTGCATTATTATTACGAACACCCGATGGGAAAATTTGGCCGTATCAAACAGGAACGAACTTAACAACAACATGGTTTGATTTGATATTCGCGCAACCGGGTGCGGGTAAATCGGTTTTATTAAACACGCTTAATCTTGCAACAATTTTGGCACCTGGTAATTCGAAATTACCCTATGTTGCGGTGATTGATATTGGCCCATCATCATCAGGATTAATTTCCTTGATTAAAGAGGCATTGCCTCAAGAGAGACAGCATGAGGCCGCCTATTATCGTCTTCAGATGACGCCTGAATATGCGATTAACCCATTTGATACACAATTGGGTTTGCGAAAACCATTGATTGACGAGCGAAGTTATTTAATTGAATTACTAACCCTTTTATGTACGCCACCGGGTGCCGATCGCCCCTATGACGGTATTGCGCAATTATCAGGGTTGGTTGTCGATGAAATGTATCGTTGGCGCAATGATGTTGAGGCAAACGCCGAACCACGCCCGTATTTACCGCGTTTGGATAATGAAATTGATGATGCCCTTAAGGCATTTAACGTGCATTTACCCGAAGATCCATATTGGTGGGATGTTGTCGATAAATTTTATGATTTGGAACAATATCATATTGCCAATTTGGCGCAGCGCCATGCCGTTCCTGTTCTTGGTGATGCTATTACTGCGGCGCGCCGCCCGCAAATTCGTGCGTTGTTAGAGGACGCGCAAATTGGTGGCTCCGCCGAAAATGTCATTAGCGCGTTTGAGAGAATGGTGACATCCGCCATACGGGAATTCCCAATTTTATCATCGGTTACTAAATTTGAAATTACGGATGCGCGAATTTGTTCGCTTGATTTAATGGATGTCGCGCCCCAAGGAGATGAAACGGCCGACCGTCAAACATCAATCATGTATATGTTGGCGCGGCACGCGCTGGTCCGAAGTTGGTGGATGTCAAAAGAGGCGATCGACCAAATGCCCGAGAAATATCGCCCTTATCATGAGGCAAGATTGCAAGATATCGCCGAAACACCGAAACGTCTGTGTTACGACGAATTTCATAGAACGAGTAAGTCATTTTCGGTGCGTGGGCAATTAATTCGTGATGTGCGTGAGGGTCGTAAACGCGGTGTTCAGATTGTTTTAACATCACAGTTATTAGAAGATTTCAGCAGTGATATGATTGACCTTGCCACAGGTGTTTGGGTTTTAGGGTCGGCAATTTCGGATCGCGTTGTTGATAACACACAGGCAACATTTGGACTGTCAAACACCGCGCGGAATGTTATTCGTTATCGCCTAACAGGCCCACGATCATCGGGTGCACCCGCCTTATTGGTTTTGGGAACAACAAGCGGTCGATATGAACAACATTTAATTAATACGCTTGGCCCAATTGAATTATGGGCATTATCAACATCCGCCGAAGATGTCGTAATACGAAGCCGGTTATATACAAAATTGGGTGCGGCAAGGGCGCGGCAAATGTTGGCGGCGGCCTTCCCCGGTGGGTCTGCACGTGCCGAAATTAAACGCCGTGTTTTTGCAAAATCTGAGGATGCAGACAGCCAGACCGCGGCGGCCTCGCAAATTATAGAGGAAATTATCAAGGAATTGATTCAAGCCAGTGAAGATCGGTACGAGGCCGAACGCCAACGCCAATTAATGGGCGAGGAAATGGAATAATGGAGCTGAAGATACCCCGATTATTGGGTGAAATTCATGATAAAGACACCCAATTCACCGCCGCCATAAAACAAAATCAGGAATTGGTTATGATCGGCGGTGTGATTGCGGTGCTCGTGATTGCGTTTATTTTATACAGCCTGCAACCACAAACAAGAACAGGCACATGGCGATATGGTGTGTGTAAGGTGTTTTTGGAACGTTATGCGGAATATCCAACAAATTTAAAAATTCTAACCGTGGCCGAAAAACAAAATTCGGCGCAAATTGGATATTTAAAAACCAATTCCTATGGCGCACAAGAATCTGAATTGATGGAGTGTTTTTACAACACGAATGGTAATCGCATTTCGATCAATCGTATCACGGTGAACCGTAAACCATTGGCTCTATCAACACCAACATCAGACAGTGCAAATAAAGATACGATTGATACATTAACATTTCAGGAATTACAGAATTTAATTGCGATTGGTCGTCGGGAATTGGCCAATAAAAAATACACGGATATTACGTTGGAAACATTTAACCGATCTATCCCAGTGATTATGGCACAGGAGGATTTGGATTTGACAATGCCGCCGCCTCTATCACCTTATATCCCTGATTTGAAATATGAATAAAAGAAAGCAATAAGATGAAATTTAATAAACTTGGTCAAACTGATATGAATGTCTCTCACGTATGTTTAGGGACAATGACATGGGGATGTCAAAATACGGAGGCTGAGGCTCATGACCAAATGGATTATGCGGTTGAACGAGAAATTAATTTCTTTGACACGGCCGAGCTGTATGCAATTCCTCCTGAAAAAGAAACACAGGGGTTAACCGAAACATATATTGGCACATGGTTTGCCAAAACGGGTAAGCGTGATGATATTATTTTGGCCTCTAAAATATGTGGTGCGGGTTTCCCCTATATTGATGATGCACGGATTATTTCAAAAGAACGATTAGAGCTTGCGATAGAACGCAGCCTTAAACGGTTGCAAACTGATTACATTGACCTTTACCAGCTGCATTGGCCCAATTATCCATACCCTCATCACGGTCGCCATCATGCGGGTGATATTGATTATGTGGATATTAATGCGCCCAAAGAAACCGATCAGTTTCTGGAAATACTGCATGCATTGGATGGGCACATAAAATCAGGAAAAATAAAATCATTCGGTTTATCGAACGATACACCGTGGGGCACAATGAAATATTTGGAATTAGCCAAAACACATAATCTACCGCGTGTTGCATCCGTACAAAATGAATATTCATTGTTATACCAACATGATGACCCGTATTTAGCCGAAGTTTGTGTGCACGAGGATGTGTCTTACCTACCCTATTCGCCACTTGCGGCAGGAAGTTTGAGCGGTAAATATTTAAATGGCGCAAGGCCAGAGGGCGCGCGATGGTCATTGGGCAAGGATAACCGTAAAAACCAGCGCGATACCGATGCCGCGCAACAGGCGGTTCAGGCCTATATTGATGTTGCCAAGAAATATGATTTGGATGTATGCCAAATGGCGCTGGCCTTTTGCTATCAAAAATCATTCGTCACCTCAACAATCATTGGCGCAACATCCATGGAACAATTAAAATCCAATATTGATGCCAAGGATATAACCTTGTCAGACGATTGTTTGAACGACCTTCACGCCGTCCAAAATAAATTTCCTGTGCCTTATTAACAGATTTCATTTGACATTCAGCACCTCCATGTTTTAAATAAACATAAAACAGGGAGACAATAATGGCCAAACAATCAACAAAACCAGACGGAAAATCTAGCTTTGCAGGAGTAACAAAACCAATAATGCCAAAGAATGAAGTTCTTGGAAAAATAAAGAACGCAAGACTGATTAAGCCAGAACCAAGGAATGATAATCAGCATGCTTATATCGATTCACTATGGGAAGGTAAGCCACTCACTATTGCTGAGGGACCAGCAGGTACAGGGAAAACATACTTGGCAGCAATAGTTGCCGCGGCAAAATTGGGGGATGGATCAATTGATTCAATTGTTATCACATCTCCCGCTGTTGGCGCAGGAAACAGTCTTGGATTTAGACCTGGAGATGTTTTTGAAAAAATGAAGGGGTGGGTCGCGCCAATAACGGATACGCTTTCCGAAATCTATGGCTCGATGACTGTTCGTGCGATGTATGACCTTGATATACTAAAACTGGTTCCTTTTGAAGATTTGAGAGGCCGTAGCTTTAATAATAGTTTTGTTATTGCAGATGAGTGTCAAAATTTAACTCCACAACAGATGAAATTATTTTTAACACGCTCACATGAAGGTTCTCAGACGGTAATTATGGGTGATATGTCACAAAAAGATATCTCAGGTGAAAGTGGATTCGAAGATTTAAAAAATCGTATTAAACATAATCCAAACCCAACACTTGCATCTTCAATAGTGTTTTCACCTGATGACGTTGTAAGGTCAAAATTATGTAAGTATGTTGTGGGCATATATGACGCACCTAAACCTATGGTGCCTAGCCCACACCCTTAATCAACTCTGGCAAATGCCCGACCGCGCCCATCGCTTGTTTCATGAATAGTTTTTTGGCGAAGGGTAGTTTCGCGACTGCGTGCAATCCAAAACGGCGGATGGCACGAATACCAAAAAAATTATTGCCGAATAATTCATTGAGGATGTCTGTCGCGGCGACCATGCCGATATTATCCACGCGGCGTGTTGATTGATATTTTTTCAACAATGCCATGTCACCAACATCCGTTGCGCCATCTAAAATCTCGGTGAGGGCGGCGATATCGCGCAGGGACATGTTCAATCCCTGTCCCGCAATGGGGTGCATACCGTGCGCGGCCTCGGCAACCAAAACCATACGGTCGGCAATATAAGAATGCGATTTGACCAGATTTAAAGGCCAAGCCGCTCGCCCACCCTGGATACCAACATCGCCATAGATGTCACCACACCGCGTTTGCAGGGCGGCGTTAAAAACATCATCCGTACATTCCAACCATTGTTTGGCCTCACCCGTTTCAACCGTCCATACAACCGCGCTGGTGTTATTAATATAAGGCAGAACGGCGAAGGGTCCTTGGGTTCGGAAATGCTCTAACGCCAATCCATTATGCGGTTTGGTATGTTTTATCAAACATACAATTGCGGATTGTTTATAATCTTTTTTAAAGGCCTTGATACCCATCCAGTCACGGGTAAAACTGTTTCTTCCATCCGCGCCGATAACAAGATTTGCGGTGATGGTGCGATCATCATCCAACATGGCTGAAACGCAATCACCGTGATTTTTAAAATCTTTTACCGATTGCCCCGTGATATGGGTGATGTTTTTATTGGCTGCGACATGATTCATTAATGTTTGGCGCAAATCACGATTATCGACAATCCATCCAAACCCCTCGGCATCAATGTCGGATGAGTTGAATTCCAATTTTATCGGTGAATCTTCGTCTAAAATCAGGATATCAGATATGCATTCGGATCGAGATTCAAGGTCATCCCAAATTCCTGCATTTTTAAGCAGGTTGCGTGACCCCCACGAAATTGCGGTTGTGCGAATGTCATAAGTTTTGTCGGTTTGAATATCGGGTGTTTCACGGTCAATACACACGACCTTATGTCCGCCATTTCCCAATAAAATGGCTTGGGTTAAGCCTGCTAATCCGCCACCAATGATGGCTATGTCGTAATCATATTTCATTTATGTCGCTTGCCAAATAATTTTGAACCTACCCTAATATGGGTTGCGCCATAGTGTAAGGCAACCTCAAAATCACCCGACATCCCCATCGATAAATTTGGTAAATTAAGCCCTTTCGCCTTATTGGCTAGTAATTGAAAATGATTATCGGGTGTTTCATCGATAGGTGGGATGCACATGAGGCCAATAATGTTCATGCCCATATTTATACAAAATTGATGGAAATCGGATAATTCATGAATTGATATACCTGCCTTTTGAGGCTCATTGCCTGTGTTCACCTGAATAAAGCAGGGCATCTTTGGGGTGTTTTTATAAATGGCCTTGGCTAATTTTTCACGATCAAGCGTATGAATAACGTCGAATAAGTCACAGGCGTCTTTGACTTTGTTGGTTTGTAGAGGGCCAATGAGGTGAAGTTTTAAATCAGGATAAACATCGCGGCGGTGCGACCATCTGGATTGTGCCTCTTGAACACGATTTTCACCAAAAACACGGAGGCCAGCGTTTAACGCTTCATCAATTTTTTCATCGGGCTGTTGTTTTGATACGGCAATTAATTCCGCGTCATATCCAACCATTGATGATTTTATTTTTTGTAAATTATCCGTAATCATGGAATTTGCGTTTGCGTATCCATAACCATGCAGGGCGACGTTTCCCTAAAATCCATGTACGGAATGTGCGAAGGGCGGCGGCGAAAACTAGGCCACGTTTTTCTAACATCCAAAAAAAAAGTAGCATTACAAAGAATAGAGCCCAAGACCACCATTCAAACATTCTTAATAAAACAGGAAAAATAAAAATCGCGGCGCGGGCGTCAACCATAAAAAACCGTACGGGTTTCATGGTATTGCGCCAGTGATAGTCCATTTCGGTTTCATAATCGACAGCCATAAGCTTATCTTAACACTTTCAATCTAAAATAATAGTTAAAGAATTTTTCTAAAAATCATGTAGAGTTTTTACATTAAAAATAAAATAAGGTGGGTAGTAGAATGACAGATATCAAAAAAGTTGCAGTTATTGGTGCGGGTGTAATGGGTTCGGGTATTGCGGCGCAAATTACGAATGCGGGTATCCCCGTTGTGTTGTTGGATATTGTGCCCGAGGGTGCCGAAGATCGCAATGTCACTGCCAAGGGCGCAGTTGCGAAAATGTTAAAGGCCGACCCTGCACCATTCATGTTAAAACGCAACGCGAAATTAATTGAATGCGGGAATTTAGAAGATGATCTGGATAAATTATCGGATTGTGACTGGATTGTTGAGGTTGTTTTAGAAGATTTAAATATCAAACACGCCACATATGAAAAAATCGCTAAACACCGTAAAAAGGGTTCAATCGTATCGTCCAACACGTCCACGATCTTATTGTCCAAATTAATGGATGGTATGGATAAGGATATGGCGAAATCATTTATGATTACTCATTTTTTCAACCCTGTGCGTTACATGCGATTGCTTGAAATCATACAAGGGGATGCAACGGATCAAAAACAAGTCGATGCTGTGTCCAATTTTGCGGATGAACAATTGGGTAAAACGGTTGTGCATTGTAATGACACGCCGGGATTTATTGTTAACCGTATTCTGACATTTTGGATGCAAAAGGCGATTAATGTTGTGTTGGATAAGGATGTCCCGATTGAGGTTGCGGATGCCGTGATGTCAAAACCAATGGGTGTACCAAAAACAGGTGTGTTTGGGCTCGTGGATTTGGTGGGTGTTGACTTGATGCCTTACCTTTCAAAATCACTTCTCTCAACTTTATCAGATAAAGATGAATACAGAAAAATTTCACGTGATATTCCATTTGTCGATGAAATGATTAAGGCGGGTTATAATGGTCGTAAAGGAAAAGGCGGTTTTTATCGCCTGAATCCAGATAAAAATGCGGGCAAAGAAAAACAAACGGTTAATTTTACCGCATCTGGGTTTGATGAAAATACATCGTATCGTAAATCGGATAAACCATCCTTAACATCCGTTGACAACGGGAAAAAGGGAATGCGTGCCGTATTGGAAACCAAGGACGTTGGCGGTGAATACGCCAAGGAAGTTATGTTGCACACATTGGCTTACGCCGCATCCCTCGTCCCACAAATTGCCGATACGGTTTATGACGTGGATCGCGCGATGCAAATGGGTTGTAACTGGAAATATGGCCCGTTCGAAATGATTGACCAGTTGGGCGCAGAATGGCTTGTCAAAGAGATAGAGGCCGCAGGATATGATGTGCCTGAATTACTAACCAAAGTTGGTGATGGATCATTTTACAAAGTCGAAGATGGCGTAAAATCCTATTTCGGAACAGACGGCAAATACCACGAAATAAAACGCCGCGCAGGTGTGATTTTGTTGGAGGATTTCAAACGCAAATCAAAACCCCTATTTAAAACAGCTTCTGCCCAATTATGGGATATTGATGATGGTGTGATCTGCCTTGAATTTACGGGTAAGATGAATGCGTTGGATGAACCAGTATTCGAAACAATCGCCAAGGCGATTAAATTGATTGGTGATGGATCTGGTGATTATAAGGCGCTGGTCGTTTATAACGAAGGCACTCATTTTTCTGCGGGCGCGAATTTAGGATTGGCGATTTTTGCCATGAACATCGCATTATTTCCGCAAATTGAGGAAATGGTCGCGGGGGGACAAAAGGCGTATATGGCCCTGAAACACGCGCCGTTCCCTGTGGTATCTGCGCCATCTGGTTTTGCATTTGGCGGTGGGTGTGAAATTTTATTGCATTCCGATCATGTACAATTACATGCTGAAACCTACACAGGCCTTGTTGAGGTTGGTGTTGGATTAATCCCAGGGTGGGGTGGGTGTAAGGAGCTTGTGCTGAGGTATCAAGAAAAAGAAGCCGCGCAATATGCGAAACAAACCGGCGGCGAAAAAATTTGGTTCTCACCCGATAAAACGCCGATGGGTGCAATTCGTAAGGCATTCGAAATTATCGGAACGGCAACCGTTGCGAAATCAGGGTCAGAGGCACGCGAAATTTATTTCCGTGATAGCGACGGTATTACGATGAATCGCGACCGATTATTGTTCGACGCAAAACAAAAGGCATTGGAATTGGTTGAGGGGTATGAGGCACCATCAAAACGTGATGATATCCGTCTGCCTGGGCCAAGCGGTAAATTGGCATTGGATTTGGCGGTTGCTGATATGCGTAAATCAGGCGTTGCGACGCCGTATGATGTGACGGTGTCAAGCGCGCTTGCGACTGTTCTAACTGGTGGTGAAAAAGCCGATTGGACAGAGCCAATGAATGATGATGATATCATCAAGTTAGAACGTGATGAATTCATGAAATTAGTCAAAAACGAAGGCACCATGGCACGCATCGAACATATGCTGGCCAAGGGTAAGCCACTTAGAAATTAAATTAATGCAAATTTAACTAAAATTTTATATAATTGAATGATGAAGAAATTTTTATTGCTATCACTATTAGGTATTTTTGTTTTGTTTGCGTCGTCTGATGCCTATTCAAGGTTACCTTCAGATTCAGAGGTTGAGAAATCCAACCCAAATGCAAATAGATCAATTTCAGACACATGCGGTGTTGGAGGCGGTTATGATGGACATTGTGGTATATGGATTTGTTTACCGGGTGGATTTCCAGAAAGCTGCAGACCACAGAAAAAAGTATTCGACAAACGGCTAGACAAAACCATCAGAGGAAATTGCCATAGCCCTGTACCTCGTTGGTCAGCGTGTTCAGCGAGTGGAACTGGAACGGCTAAACTTGGAAAAGGGTTTGCGCCATGTAAACAAGGTTTCAAGAGGGTGATCCAAGAAGATGATCGTGGACAAGCAAGCACAAGTAAATGCGTTAACACTAATAACAGCTGTGAAAAAAGACAGAGCAGAAGCGATGGTGGAGGAACCGATCGTAGCGCTTGTAAAGACTATAACAATCCGAAAAAATGGTATGTTGATATGGAAGCTAACGGAACAAAATATCCACGTAGTTATTTTAATCTTAACTAATTCTATAGCTGTTTGTATAACCTTCATTATCTTTTTACCAATTCATGATATTATAAATACAAATCAAAATTTATAATAAAGTGGGGTCTTTAAACTATGCCGATTTACAATGCACCTTTAAATGATATTCGTTTTGTCTTGCACGAAATGTTGAATGTTGAGCAATTATCCGAAGAAATGCTGAATTTTGCCGAGGCAACACGTGATTTGATTGACCCTGTCCTAGAGGAAGGTGCAAAAATTTGTCAGGATTTTTTGTTCCCACTCAACCAATCGGGTGACCAAGAGGGATGTAAACGCCACGAAGACGGTTCTGTGACTACGCCAAAAGGATTTAAAGAGGCTTATAAAACATTTTGTGAGGGTGGGTGGACAGGAATTTCCGCTGACCCTGATTTCGGTGGTATGGGATTGCCCGTAACCGTCAACACGGTGATGCAGGACATGATTTGTGCATCTAATTTCTCATTTGGGATGTACCCAGGTTTGAGCCAAGGCGCGTATGAGGCCTTACATCATTTTGGAACGGATGATCAAAAAGAAACATATCTGCCAAAATTGGTAAACGGTGAATGGACAGGCACAATGAACCTAACCGAACCGCATTGCGGGACGGATTTGGGGCTAATCAAGACCAAGGCTGATGATAATGGCGATGGGTCATTTAATATCACAGGAACAAAAATTTTCATTTCCGCGGGTGAACATGATATGTCGGATAATATTATCCACCTTGTCCTTGCGCGTCTGCCCAATGCGCCCTTTGGTGTGAAGGGGATTTCATTATTCGTTGTTCCGAAATTTATGCCTAAAAGCGGCGAGAGAAACAGTGGCGTTATGTGTGGGTCAATAGAACATAAAATGGGTATTCACGCCAATTCAACATGCGTGATGAATTTTGATAACGCATGGGGGCAATTGGTTGGCGAACCGCATAAGGGGTTAAAGGCCATGTTCACCATGATGAACGCTGCGCGTTTGGGTGTTGCAATGCAAGGGCTGGGCATTGCCGAGGTCGCATACCAAAATGGTTTGGCGTACGCCAAAGACCGCCTGCAAATGCGCTCACTCACGGGAACAAAATTCGAAGACAAGCCTGCCGACCCGATTATCGTGCACCCCGATGTGCGCAAAATGTTGCTAACGTCCAAGGCCTTTACCGAGGGCGCACGCGCCATGGCCTATTGGGCGGCAATGGCTCTTGACCGATCAAACCATCATCCTGATGCGGAAAAAAAGGCCGAAGCGGATGATTTGATTGCGCTTCTGACACCCATCCTCAAAGGATATTTCACTGACATGGGGTCTGTGGTGACAAATTTGGCCGTTCAAATTCATGGTGGGCATGGATATATTCAGGAATATGGTGTTGAACAATATGTGCGTGATGCGCGCATCGCCGAAATTTACGAGGGCACAAATGGTATTCAGGCGCTGGATTTGGTTGGTCGTAAAATGGCGCAAGGATACGGCCGTCTGCTCCGTCGTTTCTTCCACCCTGTGCAAAAATTTATTGAGGTGAATGGTGAAAATATGGACATGGCGCCATATGTGATGCCATTGGCAAAGGCATTTATGAAATTGCAACAATCCACCGCAACAATCGCGCAAAAAGGCATGAAAAATCCCGACGAGGCGGGCGCGGCGTCAACCGATTATATGCGTCAATTTGCCCTTGTGGCGATGGGGTATATGTGGGCACAAATGGCCAAAATCGCGATGGATAAATTAGAATCAGGTGACGGCGAACAATCAAAAGAATTTTACGAGGCGAAATTACAGACCGCCACTTTCTTCTTCACAAAAATGCTCCCCGAGGCCGATTGGAAATTCAAATCCATCATGGCCGGCGCAGAGCCGTTAATGGCAATGAAAGCAGAAGCGTTTTAGGCGATATGTTGGTTAAGTTGACCAACATAGGGCATGTAAGTCATTGTTTTTATTGATGTGAACCAAGTTGGTTTAGATTTTTTACAATTCAGGAAGATCCATAATTATTTGAATATTATAGGTCTATATACCTAAATTGTCAACCGAAAATTAGATCCTTTTGGTTTTGGAAATTGGGGCATTTCGAGTGAAGGCATAAATTCAACCATGGTTTTGATAAAATCTTGATGTTTATGGCCATGGGTTGCCAATTCATTAATTTCCTCTTGAATAATATTATTTAATGCACCACCACTAAAACGAGCTGCGTCCAAGATGGCGGCATTAATTGTTATTGAATTTTCGACCAGTCCACGTCTATGCAATTCAAATGGTAATCTTATGAGTTCATTTTCAATGAAATAGCGCCGTGTTGTTTCCTCTCTGGTATAAATGTAAAATAACATATGTAACCACTGGGGGTGTGTTCTTTTTGATACCGTTAAGGTGGCGTCTTTGATATCATCAGGGTCAAGAGATGTTAAAATTATACTTTTATAGGGTTGTTCGGTAATAAATCCCGAAGGGGCAATAATATCATTCATGGATTTTAAATCATTATTTGCTAAAGCTTTTTTTAATTGCTGGCGGTAAAATCTTGCAATACGGCCTTCTAACCCATTAAATTTTTGGCAAACATACCCAAACGGAACCGCCAAATCATTTTGGTCAACGCATTGGTTTCCAGCAAGATGAATGCCGTATCGATATCCATCTTTATCACAAATGAATAAAAAATTATCTTTATATTTATCCCACCATCCATAGGTAATACACCATGCGGGGTTAGAGCCGAATGATTTTGCGGCAGATTCGTTTTTTAGGTGCATTAGGATATAATTATCATCTGCATGTAATATATCGGCATCGGGTGTATCAACAATATCATCAGGCAAAGATACAGGAGAAGATTCGTCCGTTTTCCATCTATCAGGTAACTCCTCTTGATTGATTATGTTCATTGTCGATAATACCAGCCTGACAAAATCGGCGCCTTCTGCCGGAATAAATTCAGAGGCGATGGGTTTAATGCCTTTATCAACTTTTGGTT
The DNA here is from genome assembly GCA_964350795.1 of uncultured Micavibrio sp. Taxonomy (GTDB): domain Bacteria; phylum Pseudomonadota; class Alphaproteobacteria; order Micavibrionales; family UBA1664; genus UBA1664. Next base: position 9,452 of record CAYGLI010000018.1, on the reverse strand, counting down.
CCCCCAATTGTGATTGGTCGTAGATATGGTCAAAATCCTCTAATCTAAATTGTGCTTTGCCGTCATTTTGATTTTTTGAGATAAGATATCCGCGAATAATAGATTTGGCATCAGAATCCCAATCTTCTGGTTGCCAACCGGCGATAGATGGCATTGTTTCATTTGCGGGTAATTTAGAATGACATAGCCATCGTATAAAATGTTAAACATATGGTTTTAATGAAATTTCTTGAAACGGTTCAGCATTGCCATTGCGGATTTTTTTGACGCGATCTTTACGCGTCCGTTGCGATAAAATCATTGCCTCGTTAACCGATAAATCAGAGAAAAAATTTAGAGTAGAATGATAGATAATATCGACCATTTCATCGCATAATTTCTTATCCTGCTTTGTCATCCTCTGTATATCAAGGCGAGCCTGAATAACTTTTACATCGTCTGTTTGACGAGATGCAATTTCGTGTAAGTTGGAAAATACAAAAAATCGATAGAGCCTATCATAATTAGGCGTAAATATTTCTTCCGGGATGATATCTTCAAATAATCCACCATGTTCTAAAATCATTGCCTTTAAACGCCGCTATAATTTAGGCGGAAGTTCAGCGGTTTGATTAAAATCAGGTGATGTATCCTTAGGCATAAAAATTTATACACCGATAATTAATTCTATGTCAATTTTTATTATCTTGTAAATTGTCTTAGCTGTCTTTAGGTTTAAGTGAAAAGGGAGATAAATTATGAATACAGTTGAAGATTTAGCAGATGAATTAATTAGCCGCCTCAAGCGCCCTGAAAGCGCATTCAATAGAGTATGCGCTTTTCATGTCAAAGATAGAGATGTAACCATCACTATTGATGCATCTAAAGATAAAAACGAAATTGATTTGATAAAAGACGGCAATGCTGTTGTAACGCTCTCTGCGAATTTTGATCTCTTTGCAAATTATTTAGAAAAAACACCGAATATGATGACATTAGGTATGCATATGGGTAAAAAGGATTTGAGTATTTCTGGTCAAGATCAAAATAAAGCCATAAAAGCAGGATTTATTTTGCTGCAATCTTTGTAAAATGTCTGACAAAAGTACTCTCTCGCTGTGTCCTGAATGTCAATCACCACATAGTTATCACTTAAATGCCCTGTTAAATTGTGGGGAATGTGGACATGAATGGGCGGAGATTGAGGCGAAAATTATCAAAGATGCTAATGGAACACCTTTACAGGATGGCGACACGGTCACGGTGATTAAGGATTTAAAAGTTAAAGGGTCATCATCCGTGGTGAAGGTTGGCACAAAAGTCAAAAATATCCGCCTTGTTGAGGGTGATCATGATATTGATTGCAGAATTACCGGTGTCGGTGCAATGGGTTTAAAATCTCAATTTGTGAAAAAAGTGACCGACTAATTTTCATTATCCTTTAACCAAAATATGCTATCCTATTGATATACAAAGGGGAAAAATATGTTTGATGATTTGATATCTGAATTCCAAAATAAATTAAAATTCGCGCCTGATTTTAAAAAAATCGTGAAATTTGTTGTCAAAGATCATGACGATGCATCCGTGGTTGTTGATTGTTCCGAACGTCCCGCCATTGTAAACGAAGGTGAGGGCGAGGCGGACGTTACATTAATTGCGGATTTGGATTTATTCAAGGGATTGATGGACGGCACCAAAGACCCCAATATGGCGTTCATGATGCGCAAGTTAAAAATCAAAGGCAATATGGGTGTGGCCATGCGCCTGAATTCAATCCTCGAAGATTAAAATATTTCAAATTTGTAATAAAATTGGTTGGAAGTCGTTTCAAAATAGAAACGATAAAACTTCCTATTTTTATTATCTTATCCTATACTAATTATATAGACATAAAGTTATCAATGAGAATAACAAGTCGCTAATTTAGAGTGGGTATAGGATATGAAACATATTAAATTTTTAATGATATATACGGTTGCGATATGCGTGATTTTTTTGCCGCAGGGTCAAGCCCCGATGGCTTCTTCAACGCTGTTAAACACTGGTTATATGGCGTATCCAAAGCCGTTACAAAAACCATTGGAATGTACTTATAAGGACAGCATAAATCATGAAAATTTTGATAAGAAGCAGGCTGCGGCGATTGCGCTGGGTCTTTACTTAGGAATGAAAAAAGCAACAGCACCAGAGACGATTAAAGTGCAAAAACAGACTTTATGTGTTTGATTGGTATTTGGTTTCCCCCTTACCAAAATCGATGAAATGCATTTCCCTTAAATAGCGCTGAGCCTCACTCAAACATTATTTAAGGATTATTAAAGAGCCTCATAGCCCCCTTCGTTATTGAAACGGAGGGGGTTTTATTATTGATAACGCCACGATGTACCATCGGGATTATCTTTAATAACAATCCCCATAGATAACAATTCATCACGAATTTCATCGGCGCGTTTGAAATCCTTGTCGGCGCGCGCCTGATTACGCATGGCAATAAGATGTTCAATTTTTGCCTCATCAACCAAGCTATGAGATTTTTTTTGCAGGTCTTTCCAATTTTGTGGCGGCATGGATAATAACCCCAAAATATTTGCGCTTGGTTTTAAATGCGGTGATTTGTCCTTGGCCAATTTATGTAAGATTGAAATCGCCAAGGGTGTGTTCATATCATCATACAGCGCCGATAAAAATTCTGAATCCGCATCATCTGATGATATTTCTGGCATGGCGTCATACCATTTATCCAATGTTTTTGTGGCGTTGTTCAGACCATCCTGTGTCCAATCAAATGGTTGGCGGTAATGGGTTGAAAGCAAACTAAACCTTATAGCTTCACCTTGGATTCCTTGTTCAATCAAATCATGTGATAATAAAATATTACCAATTGATTTTGACATTTTCTCACCCTCAACGATCACAAACCCATTATGCACCCAATAATTGGCAAAGCTATCTTGGCCTGTTGCACAACAAGATTGGGCAATTTCATTTTCATGATGAGGGAAGGTTAAATCCAATCCACCACCATGAATATCAAACACATCACCTAAAAAATGTGTGGCCATGACGGAACATTCAATATGCCACCCTGGGCGACCAAACCCCCATGGGCTGTCCCATCCTGGTTGGTCATTGGTTGATGGTTTCCACAAAACAAAATCGGCGGGGTCTTGTTTATAGGGTGCAACCTCGATTCGCGCACCCATAATTTGTTCATCGCGATTGCGCCCTGATAATGCACCATAGGCAGGATAGGATGGGACGTTAAATAACACATGCCCGTCGGCTGCGTAGGCGTGTCCCTTGGCAATTAATGTTTCAATCATGGCAATCATGCCATCAACATGGTCGGTGGCACGTGGTTGAATGGTTGGTTTTTGAACACCCAATGCGGTCATATCCGCGTTATAAATATCGGCATAATGATTGGTTATTTCGGATATTGGTTTCCCCTCGGCCTTGGCCGCATCAATGATTTTATCCTCAATATCAGTAATATTTGCAACATGGGTCACGGTGGGGTAAAGCGTTTCAAGAACACGACGTAGCACATCAAACACAACCGCCGCCCGTGCGTTCCCTATATGGGCGTAGCTGTATACTGTTGGTCCACAAGCATAGAGGGAAATATTATCTGGATTGATCGGCTTGAAAACCTCTTTTTTCCGTGTAAGAGAATTATATAATGTGATGTGTGTCATTGGCACAGCTTATTATAATGACTGAATTTTTGCCACTGTCTTTTCAATTGATTCCAAAAATCCATTACCCTGAACTAATGTGATATGGAGGATGTCTTTTTTTTGAAAATCTTGTAAGGCGGTGATTAGTCGCTCAACAAGGGCCGGATCAAAATCCTGATCATCATCATCTAAATAGGTGTATCGTTTTTGAATATTGGATTGTTTAACGCCATACGCATTCATGGCCCTTTTCATTGTTTGATCAATAGGCTTTTTCTCATTATCGGTAGGGGTTATTGTTTCTTTTTTCAAACCTTGTAAAAATATAATGAGGGATTCGACGGAAATATCGGTCATGTCATCATCATGATCTTCCCAATCATCTTGGTTTTTCTTGTGTTTATTTTTATGAAAGTCAGGATCGTGGCGTTCAATTTGATCGTGCGTATCGGTGTTTTCGGTTTTTCGGGTGATAAATGATTGGCGTATTCGCTCTATCCGATCCATCGAAAATCAACTTTGCGGTTTGGTGTAGAGGTTACCAATATCAGTGTCGCTTTTTGGGCTATACCAAGGCGCACGGTGGAACCATAATAATTGGGGGTCTGCCTCATTTGACCATAGTCTAAATTCACCAACACGCGCAGACATCAGCCACAGCATTTTTTCGTTCATCATAAGTGGTTGTTGCGTATCGGAATAAGATGGAATGAGTATAAATTCAGCAGTTATATCTTTATCGCTATTTAAAATTCTAAAAAATCTCTCTGCGCTGGTTTTTGATAAGGCGAGGTTCGAAAATTTTTGAATATCTTCTGGCACTATTCCAACATTATATCCGTAATATTGAAATTGAAAAAAGCTTGTTTCATCGAATTCGTCGAAGACAATCATATCCTGAAGTGAGCTGTATTCATCGGCACGTAATTGCGTGTGCACAACGACCATGCCTTTTTCATCATGCATGTTATAGGCATTGCCGATACGGTTATATTCGGCCAAGGCCATGGCGGTTTTATCGATATCTTGTGCCTTTGCAACCCTTGGGCTGGCCTTTGCAAAGGAATCAATATCGGCACGGTCACCTGCCAATTTCACTTGTGTAAAAACAATTTTTTCTGGATGTGTTCTTTTCATCATTTTAACATCGGGCAAAATTGATGATTCAGGCAATAAATTGGGCTTTGTTGCCTGTAATTCCTGTTGCAAGGATGATTGGGCCAACGCAGGCATTTGTAATGTAAACGCGGCGATGATGAGTGTGCAAAGGAAAAGATATTTGTTTTTCACGATTATATTCTTTATGGTTTGATTATTATTTAATCATATCATTATCTTAAATTAAAAAAATGTCAAATAAAGGGCGCCCGCCAAACAACGATGAAAGAACCCTTTGGGATAGATTTGTTAGCGGTATAAGCCCCCTGCATAAATCCACTGATCATGGCTCGATACAAAAACCAAAAAAATCTGCGCCTATCCCGCCAAAATCAAGCTCAAAACCTACGATTAATCCGCAAATTTTACGGACAAAACCTGTTGAAAATATGTTGGACCGCAAAACAATGGATCGATTGAAAAAAGGGAAAATGCCCGTCGAGGCAACATTGGATTTACATGATAAAAATCAGGATCAGGCCTATAACGCATTAAAGGGGTTTGTAACGCGGGCATTTCAATCGCAAAAACGATGTGTTTTGGTGATTACAGGAAAAGGCACAAGAACCCAAGCAGATGGATTTTGGTCATCAAAGCGAGAGGGTGAGGGCGTATTAAAATCACGATTGCCCGAATGGGTTGCGATATCGCCATTGAATGAAATGGTGTTGCGCGCTCAACCTGCACATCGCAAACATGGCGGTGCGGGGGCGTTTTATTTATATCTTAAACGACGAAGAGAGCCTTAGTAAATTCCACCTGTGCCCTGTAATGTTGGATTATTATTCGGCGGCGGGGGTGGCGCATTAAAACCAGAATCTGAATCAAAGGGACTATACGGATTTTCCAAACCATCATTTGGCGTAATTGTCGTGTCAAATAAATTATTATAATCAATTGTCGGTTCATCAAAAATAACCGTTTCCCCGCCATAGATGGTTTGTTGCATGGCGGGTGATTCACCACTTATAAATGCCTCCCAAATAACATTTGTATCGCCAGGATAGGCACGCCGCCCCGTTTTAGCATTTACTTGAATTTGACTTATACCCGATGGGACACGGAAGGGAAGTGGATCGATATATCCTGCATTATTCGCCTCTTCTAGAAATTGTTGAATAATGGGCAGGGCAACACTTGATCCTGTTTCTTTATTGCCCAATGGTTTTGGCTGGTCAAACCCAACATAGGCACCAAAAACTAAATCTGGGGTAAAACCAATAAACCATGCATCCTTGGCATCATTTGTTGTGCCTGTTTTTCCAGCTACCGGAAAACCAATATTTTTTAGTCGAACACCCGTTCCGCGTTGAATACCACCCTCTAAAATAGAGACCATTTGATAGGCACGCTGGGGTTCAGTCACGCTTGTGCGCGTATCATCAATCGATGGGACGGCGATGCCATCCTGCCATTTGATTTTGGGGCCGCATGTTGCGCATTGGCGTGTATCGCGGCGGAAAACATTGCGACCATACCTATCCTGAATTCTATCAACAAAACTGGGGTTAATTTTTTTACCGCCATTCACCAGCATTCCGTATGCGGTGACCATTTGCATTAAGGTTGTTTCGTTTGAGCCAAGCGATGCAGCCAAATTTGTCTGCATATTATTATAAATTCCAAAATCGCGCGCTGTTTCTGAAATTGCTGTCATTCCGACACTATCTGCCAAACGAACGGTCATTACATTTCTTGATTTTTCAACACCAACACGCAATGTTGTTGGACCATAAAATTTATCAGAATAATTTTGCGGACGCCATAATGGTTGACCTGGGCCTTGTTCAAAAGCAACAGGGGCATCCATGACAATTGTTGCCGGAGTCATCCCACTTTCCAAGGCGGTGAGATATATAAAGGGTTTAAAGGATGAACCAGGTTGGCGTTGCGCCTGTGTTGCGCGATTAAATTCTGATCCTAAATAATCCCATCCCCCCTCAATCGCAAGGACACGGCCTGTGTGTGGGTCCATCACAATAATGGCACCCTGAACCTTTGGTACTTGGCGAAGGCGATATACTTTATCTTCGGAATCATAATCGACCATGATGATTGACCCAGTTTTTAATTTATCACCACCCCATGTCTTGCCGCCTTCACTTAATAGGGCTTTTGTTCCATCGGTAAAACCAATATCACGACCGCCCAATATCACGGCTAATTTCCAATCGGGCATCATACCTGCCTGAACAGGAATATTGGATAATTGTGTTTGCCAATCATCCAAATTTTTTAATGTCGCAACATCACCGCGATATCCTTGGCGTAGGTCATAGGCAACCAATCCGTCTTGCAATGCCTTTGAGGCAATTTTTTGAAGAGTTGGTTCAACAGATGATTTTACAATCATCCCCTGTTTATATAGCCCATCATTTCCAAATTCTTTTTGTAGTGATCGACGAATTTCTTCGGCGAAATAAGGCGCACGAAATGATTGCGTGAGGGCAGATAAATTAACCGCTTTTAACTCTCTATCCTGCGCCGCAATCGATTCATCTTGTGTGATATATCCATTAATACTCATACGGCTAATCACCCAATTACGGCGTTGAATGGCGGCCTCTTTTTTACGCACAGGGTGATAATCATTTGGGGCTTTTGGCAAGGCCGCTAAATACGCTGCTTCATCAATGGTTAAATCATCCAATGATTTATTGAAATATTGCTGCGCGGCCGCGGCGACACCGTATGTTCCTATACCCAGATATATTTCGTTTAGATATAGCTCTAGCAAGCGGTCCTTACTCATGGCGCGTTCCATACGGATGGCCAAAATGGCCTCTTTTATTTTGCGCTCGAATGATCGCTCGTTGGTCAGTAGGAAATTTTTCGCAACCTGTTGTGTAATCGTTGATGCACCGCGCAGGCGGCTGTTAGGGTCTTTGACCTTATCAAAAATCGCCTTGGCAATACCAAAATAATCCAACCCCTTATGGTCGTAAAAATTTTTATCCTCGGCGGAAATAAATGCCTGAATAACACGATCGGGAATCACCTCAATCGGGATAAAAATGCGCTTTTCCGTGGCAAATTCGGCCATTAATTGCCCATCACCCGTATAAACACGTGTGACCACATCTGGCTCATATGTTTTTAATGATTTGTAATCTGGTATATCATCGCCATAATGATTAATGATCCATGCAAAACCGCCAATGGCGATAATAACACCCATGATACCAAGGGATATGAATGTTAAGAGACCGTAACCAAGAAATTTCATGCTTTCACATTACAGATATTTTTGGGCAAAAGAAAGGCTTGACAAACGACAATATTTATAGGATATTATTCCTAATAAAGACTATCAAAGTCTCTTTTTTCGGGGCAACCAGGTGGTTGCCTTTTGTCGTTTTTACAGGAGTTTTCATCATGTCACAAATTTTAATGGCGTTCACAACGCCCATCCATGCACGCCAAATATCAAGGGGAGTATCTATCCCCGCAGGGTCAAACATTGCCATCATCGGCACATCACTGACCGATAACGGATATCGCGATACATCGGAATCATCATCCATTCGTGGATATACCGCGCGCGGTGCCTTTTCATGGGTACGTGTTTTAACAAATCAAAACCTTAATATTTTTAATCGCGGCATTGGCGGCAATAACATCGACCAAATGGGTGCCCGTTATGACACGGATATTGCATCCCTAAGCCCAGATTTCGTATTTTTCGATGCGGGGACAAATGATTCCACCAAGACATTTGAGGACTATAAAACATCCCTCACCACATTATACGCCAAGGCATCATCACATGGTGCGATTGCCGTGCCGCTTACAATTCCAATGCGTGATTTACCAACATCACAGGGTGTTATTGATCTTTATTTACAGGTTAATGAATGGATTTTGGCCAATTACCCAAATGCAATTGAGGTGAATACGTATTTTGCGGATAATAATAATCGTCCCAAAGCTGGATATACCGTCGATGGAATTCATTATTCCAATATCGGTGCATATGCGGTTGCCAAGGCGATATTGGATAATATTTCTGTGTCTGGCGTTAACAATATAATTGGCACGGCCTTAACACCAAATCCAATATTAACGGGCACTGGTGGAACGTATGATTCTGGCATAACAGGCACTATGCCCAATGATTATCATTTTGATATTTTATCAGGCACACCAACGGTTGCAATTGCGGCCAATAATCCATCGCTATCGGCTGTCTTTACATCCAGTGGAAGTGCGGGGGTGAACACATTCCGAATTCGTGGTGATGCCATTACGGCGAATGGCTCAACGATCTATGAATTTATTTCAAAAATTAAATTATCCAATTGGGATGGATGGGATTACGTGCAATTGCGCCTTAACAAAACAGGTGGCACAGAAACCATCTATTCCTACGATTTGAGGCAAGAGGCGGATAATTACCCATGGCCATCTGATGCGCTAGTGATTGAAAAATTATTACGAACAGATATCGTGAATGGTGAGTCAGGCGCAACCCTAACACCCTATATCGAAATTGGTATACTTGGCGATGCGGTTGGAACAGGGCAAATGGATGTCACGCTGTGGCAAATTCAACAAGTGGAATAAAATCAAGAGGTCTTTGGAGCGGGTGACGGGGATCGAACCCGCACAACCAGCTTGGAAGGCTGGGGCTCT
>CAYGLI010000017.1:0-26645 GCA_964350795.1 uncultured Micavibrio sp. | reverse complement strand
TGCTTTTCCAATATTTATTTTGAAACGATATGTCGTGATAAAGATAAATTCATAAACAAGGTTGATGTTTTTTATACGGATAGAAGATTTGTTGATGCACGAAATTCAGTTGAGGCAGTTCATTGGATGGACAACGATTCGTCATTAAAAAGAGCATTCGATGCGCGTCGTAAATTACATTTTGATAATAATGATATGATCCGTGGATTTGAAATCGAAAGTTTACTGGAACAATATAAGGGAACGGAATTAGAGGCCAGTATCTATCATGGACAGGATATCCCACGCAGCGTGGTAGAAAGTTTTCATGAGGATGTTCAACCGATAATTCGACTGATTGAGCGCAATTTCAGGCGACTGGTCAAAGATGATAGTTTAGAGATTGAGCATAACATTTACGCATTACGGGATTATCTCAAAATTATCCCCGTTCATATGCTGTGGGACGTAATGAATAACCCAGAGTTAGCAGAGACAATTGATTTAGATCATAGAGAGCTTATGACGTGGGAATTTGCTATGTTTCATGACCAAAATATGAAGCATTTTATCGATTTCACAGGATTTCCAACGGCTGAAATTAGATCAACTATAAACAATTGTGAGAATAATCCTTCAACAAATCCATACGATCAATGTGTTGAAATGGATGATGGTATGGAAACATTTTTAAGCATATCAGATACAGTTTTTGAAAAAGCAAGTAAGGCAATTATTCCTTTCGGCGAGAATAATACAGGCCAAAAAGAATGGAAAATATGGAAGGAAAATTTTGCTAGAACGGCTATGTCTTGCCTGCTTAAAAGAGGTGTTAACCAACTTCCTGCGAGCGTTATATTGTCGTCCGTTGTCTTGAGTTCTAAAGGTTTAAGAACGGTTACTCCATCGCCTTAATAATATTTTCTGTCATGGTTTTGGCGTCGCCTAATAACATCATTGTGTTTTCGTTAAAGAATAATGGGTTTTCAACGCCTGCATATCCTGCGCCCAATGATCGTTTGATGAACAGAACCGTTTTGGCCTTTTCAACATCCAAAATCGGCATCCCGAAAATGGGGGATGAGGGGTCGGTTTTTGCCGATGGGTTTGTAATGTCGTTTGCGCCAATGACAAAGGCCACATCGGTTTGCGCGAAATCGCGGTTGATGTCTTCTAATTCCAACACATCATCATAGGGCACGTTGGCCTCGGCCAACAACACATTCATGTGACCCGGCATACGACCAGCCACAGGGTGAATGGCGTAGCGAACCTTAATACCCTCGGCCTTTAAAATATCAGCCATTTCGCGCACGGCGTGTTGTGCCTGTGCCACGGCCATACCGTACCCTGGGATAATCACAACGGATGATGCGTTTTTCATGATAAAGCCTGCATCATCGGCCGACCCAATTTTCACGGGGCGGTCGCCCGCCGCGGCCAATGGGGACGCACCCGAATCATCACCACCAAATCCACCGAGGATAACGTTCAGGAAGGATCGGTTCATGCCCTTGCACATGATGTAGGATAAAATCGCACCCGATGCACCGACAAGCGCACCCGTGATAATTAATAATGTATTTTCAAGTGTGAAACCAATCCCCGCGGCGGCCCACCCTGAATATGAATTCAACATGGATACAATCACGGGCATGTCCGCACCACCGATTGGGATGATTAATAAAATCCCCAAGGCCAACGCCACACCAACCAATAACATCAATGTGAATGTTGATTGCGTTCCACAAAAGACGAAAATCAAAACCAACATGGCAACACCCAACGCGGCATTTAATTTATGTTGCCCGTCAAAGGTCATGGGTTTCCCCGTGATTAACCCCTGTAATTTACCAAAGGCAATGATTGACCCCGTGAATGTAATCGCACCAATCGCCGCGCCCAATGCCATTTCAATCAATGAATTGAATTTAATCGCGCCAACCTCGCCAATGCCATAGGCGCTGGGGTTGAAAAATGCCGCCAAGGCAACAAATACCGCGGCCAAACCAACGAGCGAGTGAAACCCAGCCATCAATTGTGGCAGGTCACGCATATCGATTTTTTTGGCAATCACCGCACCAATCGCACCACCAAGGGCAATTCCGAATAGGGGTAAAATCATACTATCGACCGTGTCGGTCATTAATGTTGTAAGGATCGCAAGTGCCATCCCGAACATTCCAAATTTAACACCGTTACGCGCGGATTCTGGTGACGATAGGCCTTTTAACGCCATGATAAAACAAACGGCGGATATGAGGTAAGAGAGTGAAGTTAAAGTATCCATGGCAACCTACGCGCCTTTCTTTTTAAACATTGAGAGCATGCGACGGGTGATGATAAACCCACCGAAAATATTCACGGATGCCAAGGTTATTCCAAGGAACCCAAGAAATTTGGCCAATCCGCTATCGGCGGGCCCAGCGGCCAAAATTGCGCCGACAATAATGACGGATGAAATGGCGTTTGTGATACCCATTAATGGCGAGTGAAGCGCGGGCGTGACCTTCCATACAACGTAATATCCAACAAAACAGGCGAGAACAAAGATGGTTAGACCCATCATGAAAAACCCGTCACCGCCTGTTGATGCCATACCGTTCGATATCGCCTCACCGCTATTGGCTGTTAGCTCCATGATGTAACCGGATAATTTGTCCAATTGTTCCTGCGTTTTATAAAGCAAGTCCGCAGCCTCCGTCGGTTGCGGTTGCACAGTATTTTCCGCAACGATTGTTTGTGTTTCATTACTCATTTTTTCGCTCCCTTAGTTTTGGTGGAGGTTGTTTTCTTTTTTGTCGATGTTGTTTTTTTAGTAGGGGCTTTTTTCGCTACTGCTTTTTTAACTGGAGTTTTCTTTTTCGCTGGCGCTTTTTTCTTTACAGCTGGTTTTGCGCCACCTGTTAAAATGTCATGTACGGGTTTGCCGTTATCCATCAATGTGATGGCCTTTGATATTTCTTCGTCTTTGCCTAAATCAATGACTTTTTTATCCGTGTCGTAAACCAAATTGATGAAATTTAATAAATTCCGCGCGAATAACGCCGATGAATCCGTGGCGACATGGCCTGCCAAATTGGTGTGTCCAATGATGGTGACACCGTGTTTTACAACGACTTTGTCTTTTTCGGTTAACGGGCAATTTCCACCCATTGGCGCGGCGAGGTCAACAATGACCGATCCTGGTTTCATGGATTTCACCATATCCTCGGACACTAATGCGGGCGCAGGGCGACCCGGAATAAGCGCGGTTGTAATGACGATATCTTGTTTGGCGATTGTTTCGGCAACCAAGGCGGCTTGTTTTTTCTTGTAGGCTGCGCTCATTTCCTTGGCGTATCCGCCTGCAGTTTCGGCATCTTTGGATTCGTCGTCTTCGACCATCACAAATTTCCCACCCAGCGATTCAACTTGTTCCTTTGTGGCGGCACGAACATCGGTTGCACTCACCACCGCGCCCAAACGTTTTGCCGTTGCAATAGCCTGTAGCCCCGCAACGCCAACACCCATGACGAAACATTTCGCAGGGGCAATCGTTCCCGCCGCGGTCATCATCATCGGTAGAGCCTTGGTAAAGGCGTGTGATGCCTCAATCACGGCCTGATACCCGGCCAAATTTGATTGGGATGATAAAATATCCATGTTTTGCGCGCGTGTAATGCGGGGCATGAGTTCCATCGCAAGCGCGGTTAATTTCGCATCCTTAAATGCTTTGTCGTCGAATGCATAAGGGGATAACCCACCAATGACCATCGCGCCCTTTTTGGCCTTGGATAATGTTTTGGCATCGGGTGTGCGAATACAAAAAATAACATCGGCCTTGGCAATTGCGGCCTCGTTTGTCGCGGCAATCGTTGCACCCGCGGCCTTGTAATCGGCATCAAGATACGATGCATTTTCGCCCGCACCTTTTGCAACCGTAACCAAAATGCCAAAGGCAGATAGTTTTTTAACGGTTTCGGGGATCGCGGAAACACGAGGTTCTTGTTTATCAGTTTCTTTTAAAACGGCGATTGTAACGGACATTTTTTATTCCCCATAAATTTTTAAATATGCGTCACAATAGAGCGAAAAATAACATTTGTGAAGGGTCACTTTGACTCTTTTCCACTTTCAATAAAATGATTTATTAATTATGGTCTACCAATGAATTTCTATGGTTTTTACAAACGCGCAATCCTCAACCATCCCTTTAAAATATTGGTAATGTTTATTGGGGACGGGGTGCAGGCGGTTTTTACATTATTGATCCCTTTTGCGCTCAAGGATTTGATTGATACCATGCAATCATTGCCTGCGGATTCGTCGCCTGCGATTGCGTGGGATTCGATGTCGGCGGATTTTTGGTGGTTGGTCATCATTTTTATCATGGTGAATTTAGGAGCAAGGTTATCCGGGGTTTCACTTTTATTTTTAGCACCAATAATAAGAATAAAACCAAGGATGGAATTATTAAGTCATCTTCAAAACCATTCAATGAATTTCTTTCAAAGTCGTCATTCAGGCGCGCTTGGCAACAAGGTAAACGAGGCCTGTACAAATTTAGGGCATAGCCTTTGGGCGTTTTGCTTTGATATTTGGCCTGTTATTATCAAGGGGGCGGTATCGGTTATTTTGGTTTATCTGGCATCACCTTATTTGGCGGGAATTTTTGCAATTTGGGTGTCTGTATATATCGCCGTTATGGTGTATGCGGCGTTAAAGCAATTTAAGAATTCCGCCAGGGTTTCCAATGCAAGATCATTGATCACAGGAAAAGTGGTTGATTTGGCAACAAATATATATGCGGTCAAAAGTCACGGAAATGAAGAATTTGAAAAATCAGTCGTGATGGACGCGTCAAATCACGAGAAATCAGCCATCATTAAATTTAATATTACACGCGAGGCCTCAGGATTTTTCCACAGTGTGATGCACGTTATAATATTGTCGCTCATGTTTTACCTGACTGCAAAAATGTTTGTGATGGATGATTTAAGCCTTGGCGAGGCCGTATTCATATTTTCATTGATGATGATTGTTGTCGATAATATCCGCCAAATATTATGGGGATTGGTGACGTTTTTGGAACATCTTGGCGCGGCCAAGGACGGTGTTGATACGGTCTATAAAAATCATACAATTCAAAATAAACCCGATGCGGTTGATTTTAAAATTGGTAAGGGCGACCGTCATGATATTGAGATGAATAATGTTACTTTTCAATATGATGGGGATCAATCAGATGAAATCTTAAAAGATTTTAACTTGACCATTCCATCCAATCAAAAAATTGGGGTTGTTGGGCAATCTGGCGCGGGGAAAAGCACGTTGGTTAATCTCTTGCTCCGTTTTTATGATATTCAATTGGGTTCAATTAAAATTGCAGGCCAGAATATTGATGACGTTACGCAGGAGAGTTTGCGTCGCCATATCGCAGTTATCCCACAAGATACATCATTATTTCACCGAACCCTTATGGACAACATTCGCTATGGTGATTTGAATGCCAGTGATGATCAGGTCATTGCGGCGGCAAAACAAGCCCATGCCCATGACTTTATTGCCTCATTACCAGAAGGCTATAACACAATGGTCGGTGAGCGCGGTGTGCGATTAAGCGGTGGCCAACGGCAACGGATTGCCATTGCACGAGCGATTTTAAAGGACGCGCCAATTTTGGTCTTGGATGAGGCGACAAGCGCGCTGGATAGTGAAAGCGAGCATTTAATTCAAGAAAGCCTGAAAGATTTAATGCAAGGAAAAACAGTTGTTGCCATTGCGCACAGGTTATCAACCATATCACATCTGGATCGATTGATTGTTATGGATCAAGGAAAAATTGTTGAGGATGGAACGCACGCTGAATTATTGGAACAAGACCGCCATTATGCCATGTTATGGTCGATGCAATCGGGCGGATTTTTGAAGGCGGATTAACCTTTACAACAATCCCAATTCTGCTAATTCCTTCGCCATTTTCGGGTCGACTTCGTCTTCGGGAGGTTGGTCGGGGTCGAACGGATATAAATCGTCTGGGGCTTTTTCGGCCTCTAAATATCGCCATCCCTGCATTGCGCGATAGGGCATTGGTTTGACCAACATGATTTCAGGGTCTTTGGTGATAAGGCAATATTTTTTGTTGTTATCATCGACCAATGTTTCAATATCAACAATGGTTTGGCGCATGATAATTGCGCCCTTCACAATCCAATAGACTGATCCACCATTTAAAATTTCATTGGCGCGTTTGGGTGTGTTTCGGGTTGTGAAATAGTTATAGCGGTTATGATCAGCCCCCATTATTTGACGCGAGGCGATTTGATTTTCATAGAGGGCGCGCGGAGAGTCGATTCCAACACAGGGTCTTAAAAGATTGACATGCATATAATTGTATTCACCTTGTGGTTCAATTCATTTACACTTTTGAATATGAAAGCTTTTCGCTCTGTTTCAAGGGGAATATTCATTGCACTCACATGTTTTGCCTCTTTGCCCGTGATGGCACAGGGGCGATTTGATGTTGATGACGTGTCGGCATTTACGGGGTATCGCGGATATTCAACCTATCGCAATCAAGTCGCGGAGGCGCGGAATGATGTTGCCGAAGACAGGTTTGCACCGCAACCAATTTTGAATCAACAATTTATTCAACAATCGCCAACAATGGATAATGGCGACCAAGACTTTAACAGTGTTCAAAAAGAATTAGAGGCGTCACGCATCGAAGAATTTTATCGCGAACGCACGGGTGACAAAGAATTGAACCAGTTTGGGTATGATTTGTTTTACACGGCAAAAATAAAATCAAAGGATGATAACGATTACATGTCCGCCCCTGCGGGTGCAGTTCAGGGCAATTATATTTTGCAGGCAGGTGATGAAATTAATGTCATTTTCACGGGTGAGCGTCGCGATCAAAAAACATATTTGGTGACATCGGATGGGCGATTGATTGTTGATGGTTTTAACCCAATCAATGTGATGGGGCGCACATTGGCGCAATTGAAAAACGATATCACATCCATGAAACAAAATATGCAATATCGCGGTGATATTGATGTGTCGGTTTCGGCCATTCGCCAAATTGGCGTATTGGTTGCTGGGCATGTTTACAAACCAGGTCGACAAAATTTAAATGCATTTCATTCGGTGTTGGATGCGTTGAATATGGCGGGTGGAATTCGCAAGAGCGGGTCACTCAGATCAATTAAATTAATTCGTAACGGATCAACATATCCGATTGATCTCTATGATTATATTGCCTTTCAAAATCCATCAAGAGATATGGTCTTACAAGATGGAGATCGCATTGTTGTTGCGCCGCTTGGGCCAACATTTGCCGTGACGGGCGACGTGAAACAAACAGGTGTTTTTGAATTAAAATCAAATTTTGGACGTGCGCAACCTGTGAACATGATGACCGCACTGAAATTAGCAGGCGGTGTTTTAGGCGCGGGGCAAACGCAATTTTCCGTTATGCAGGGTGATGGACAAATTATTAATTTATCAAAACAATCAAAGGCCGTTATTCAGGATGGATCAATATTAAATGTCACACGTGCCACCGACCGATTATCAAACGCGATTGAGGTAAAGGGCTATAGCCGGCAAAACGGTTTCTATGATTTGGATTCGGCGGGGACATTGACGCAACTAATGGGCGATCGTCGTTTATTTGGTGATGATACATACCCCCTCATGGGTATGATTGCGCGTGTGCAACGTGAAAGCCTGACCAAAAAATTAATGGGATTTTCACCTCAAGCCGTTGCGTTAGGACAAGATGACCGACAGTTGGAGGTGGGGGATGTTGTCTATCTTTTTTCTAATGATGATATCCAATCAATTGTTAATTTTAACAATGAAAGCAATGAACAAAATAAATATCCTAATGTAATAAATGATTTTATAATTGATCAAGGTGTGAGCCTGCAAGGCGCGGTACGAAGCGCAGGAATATGGCCTGTGGGAACAGTCACCGATTTGCAAACATTGGTATCGGTTGCGGGTGGGTTAACCGCCAAGGCCTCGCGATCAGATATTGAAATCACATCGCGCAATACGGAATTAGGGAACACCCATCGCCGCCGAAAAATTGATGCCAAGGATATACGTTTGGTGGATGTTATGTTAGAGGCAGGCGACCAAGTGCGTGTGAACGAGCGATATGAACAGGCCGTTGAAAAAACGGTTCGTGTATCGGGCGAGGTTAAAAACCCTGGCAATTACGATTTAATGCGCGGGGATACATTGCTATCTGTGATTGAACGGGCGGGCGGTTTAACACCTGATGCTTATCCGCCCGCCGCGGTGTTTTCGCGCAAGGCGGAACGCAAACGTGAAGAACAAAAATTTCGCGCCGCGGCTCAGGAATTGGAGCGCACAGTGTCTGTGAATTTAAACGCGACGGATAAAAACGCATCCTTGACCCCCGCGCAAATATCAATGGCACGTCAATTGGCCGATGATTTGCGTTCGGTTCAGGCCATTGGGCGTGTCACGGTGGAGGCTGACCCCACGGTTTTGGGTGAGCGTCCCGAGTTGAATATGTTGGTTGAAGATGGTGACCATTTGCACATTCCAAAACGCGTTTTGAATGTGCGTGTGTCGGGCGAGGTGATGAACCCAGCCAGCCTGTTATTCCACGATACCAAGGACGTGGATGATTACATAAAGGGCGCGGGCGGCACATCCTATTTCGCGGATAAGGGGCGCATGTTCGTTGTGTACCCCGATGGGTCGGCGCAACCAATCGATAGCGGTTGGTCGTCAATGAAACAGGCGATGATTATTCCCGGTTCAACCATCATCGTGCCACGCGATCCAAAACCATTTAATTTCATGGATAGTTTTAAAGATATCACGCAAATCCTAACCAACATGGCGATTACGGGTGTGTTTATTGAAGACATAGCGAATGATGAGAATTAAAGTCTAATTTGTAATTTTCTATCGTCTAAGGGCCCTATAACAGGATGCCCTTCATATTTACTGGAAACTTCATCAAATTCGCGACATAAAGAAATTTTTGATGTATAAAGGCAATCTCCAGCCAAAGATCCTTCTCTTATCATTCTAATTTCATCGTAATCCAAAGCCTTCAAAATGAGGTTAATTTCATCATCGTCATTTATATCAATTTCAATAAAATTATCTTTATCAGCGTGCAAAAAGTCAACTAACCCTGATATTTTATGCGTTTGTGGATCATATGAGCAACGATTTTCGACTGTCTTGTCGTACGTTGCCAAAAGCCCTAATACGTGCTCAGCGCTTTCTTGATTGGGAAATACAACTTTTACAAAACATTTCATGGTAATATGATATCGTTAATATTATTAAGGTTACGTTAAAATATGCCCCGATTTTCCATCGTCACCATCACAAAAGACAATCCCGATGGTTTTAATAAAACAAAACAATCAATTGAATCGCAAACATATTCTGACTTTGAATGGATTATCATTGATGGTGACGTCGAACCCGATAATGGTATTTATGATGCGATGAATAAGGGGCTTGATCGTGCAACGGGTGATTACGTAATTTTCATGAATGCGGGTGATGTATTTGCCGATGATAATACGCTTTTGGAGATTTCAAAATATAATGCCGACTTTATTTATGGGGATGCGATTGAAGGTGATTTTATTAAAAAAGCCAAACATCATACCAAAATAAAAAACGGCATGATAACCCATCATCAGGCAATGATTTATAAACGCGATGTTATTGGTGATTTAAGATATGATGATGTCTATTCATTTGCGGCGGATTATAAATTTACGATTGAATTTATTAAACAGAGTCATTCAATTCAATATATCGATAAACCACTATGTATTTTTGAAATTGGCGGTGTGTCGCAACAAAATGCGCGCGCATCACGCCATCAAGAAATTGCCATTCGTCGTGAATTAAATATCTCTGCGCCACTCACACCCTATCGGCAATGGGCGGCGCAGATGATTAAAAAATATATGCCCTTGGTTTATTTAAAACTTCGCATGATAACGCAAAAGTGACCCAATACGTTTTGACGTTTCGCCTTCTTCGTTTGTGCGTTCGTAACCAACATCGACACCAAACCCATGGCCGAAATTATATCCGATTGACCCTTGGGTGATATGCCCGTCCATGCCCTCGGTCGCATCCGCGCTGTCATTATCAATTTTGGTATAAGTCATGCCCGCGGTCCAATTGTGGAAATCTGCGCCCAATCCTACGGTCATGTATGTGCGGTCATGGTCGGACTCGCCGTTCAAATGGTCAATGTCCGTGATGTCCATCATCCCATTCAATGACAATGAATCTGTGATATTGGTATGACCGTTTAACCCAATAACAAATCGTGTTTCGTCATCGCCTGTGTCATTGGCCTGATCGACATATCCGATGTAATAGGAAACAGGGTCAATAATGTCGCCTGATAATTGCGCGGTGAAGGATGAAAAATCCTCGGTGTTGGCAATGCCGCCATCTTCGCCATCAATCGTTGCGCGATCATAAAGCGCGGATTCTTGAAGGAATGTTGTGTCGGCAAAATAGGTTGAAACATCCAAACGATGACCCTGCCATTGACCATATCCACCAAATCCAAGACGTTCTGTGATTTCAAATTCTTCGAACACAAATGTTCCAAACCATCCAGGAACATTGTGTGTATCAACACCGATATTTGGATTAAATTTACCCGCAAAGGCACCGTAATGATCGTCATCATAATTGACCGTTAATTGTTCAATAAATAAGGGGTGGTCATCAAAAAATCTATCCCCCGTTCGTGCAACGCCTCCACCATGGGCGTGACCTGCGGGGTCACCTTCTAATAATACAGTTCCATTGATAGACAATTTTTTGTTGAATTTATATGTTCCCTCAACATGGCTGTGTGAAAAAATATCGACAATTTCTTCATCCGCTTCATTGGCATCATAAATTGATGTGAAATAAGTTGCGGTATCAACATGCACCGACCAATTTTTATCATGGTCGCCATGGTTGTGCCCGTGGTCATGGTCTTGTGCAAATGTGGGGTTTATTAGCGCAAGATAACTTGCGGAGAGTAAAAATATTTTTTTCATGTTTGACAAATCCTTTGTTGTTACGTTATAACAGGTTAAACCTATAAAGTGTTATAATGTAACATTCAAAGAAAGCAAGAGATAAAATGGAAAAAATGCGTAAGGGAATTTTATATAGTGTGGTTGCAAGTGAAAGCATCCATATTTTTTGTTGCGTGCTTCCAACGATATTTAGCATCATGAGCCTGCTTGCGGGGATGGGGATGATTGCAACAATGCCCGGATTTATGGATGACATGCATCATATGATTCACGATTACGAAATACCGATGATTATTGCGTCGGCGGTTATTCTTGTGATTGGTTGGGCATTATATGCCTACGCCCAAAAAATGGATTGTAGCGAGGAAGCAAGCACATGTTGCCACGAACCATGCGCCCCAAAAAAGGACCGCACAAAAATTGTCATGATTGTTGCGACGGTCTTATTTATTGTGAATGTGTCGGTTTATTTTGGATTTCACCGCACGCATATAGACGGTGAGCATGATACGCACTATAATCATGTTCATGATGACCACAAACATGATCATTAAAAACGCTGAAAATTTTTGCATTCAACACGGGCATCGATTCACCGACCCACGCCGATTTGTTTTAGAGGTGATGGCAAAAACAAAACGCGCCATGACCGCCTATGAAATTCTTGAAAAATTAGGCAAACATTTAGACAAACCAAAACCACCAACGGCGTATCGGGCGATTGAATTTTGGCAAGACCATGGATTTATTCACCGTATTGAAAGTTTAAATGCCTATATTTTATGTGACGCGGGGCATTCTCATGATGGGTCTCAATTTATGATTTGTGATGATTGCGGTGATGTGACCGAGGCGCATTTATGCCATTTACCAGATACATTAAAATCAAAGGCAAGCACAGAAAATTTTAATGTGAAGGCGTGGTCTGTCGAATTGCACGGACAATGCGCCACGTGTAGCGCGCACGGTTAAGGGCATAATCAAACCCCACACGCCCATCCAAAAATCCAAATTTAAAAATATAGCCATAGGTGAAAACCGCGATAGGGCGGGCATATGATATTCGTAATTTTGATTTAAAAAATTCACGCCATGGAATGGGATCAATTGGCCATGCCTTACGTTTATTCATTTCCGATTCCCAGCGAACATATTTATCATGGCGGTCATGCCAATTCCCCTTGCGGTCGTGGTGAATAATGGGTGATTTTATTTGTCCGATGGTCGCGTTATGAATTGAAACAGGTTGGTAATGTCCCTCAATTTCGCCCATGCCCGCAATATCCAAATCATCAATAACGGGAAAATGAAAAACGGATTTTTTAAACAGGCATAATTTATTATTCCGTTGGCCGTGTTTTAATAATTTATTTTTCCAAACCATTTGCGACGAGATGAAATAACCATCCTTGCTAAAATCGAGTGATTGTAATTCTGTGATAAAATCATCCGTTACAATTTCATCGGCATCAATCATCAAAACCCAATCATGTTTTGTTGGAATATTATCCAAAACCCATTGGCGTTTTTTTGGGTATTGTCCGTTCCATGTGAATTGATGCGTAGCTAATTTTCCTGTTCCATCATGACTTTTGGAATCGACAACCAATACCTCATCAAAATATTTTTGTAGTGGCGGAAGGGAGTGAGGGAGGTTTTGTGATTCATTCCGAACACATAAGATTGCCGTGATTGGGATCATGCGCGTCGTAAACTACTCAATACAAACCCCAAAAAACCACCTATCATTATAAGCACAGGGAACAAGATCATGCTGTTGGGGGATACTGGTTTTGGTTTAATATAGGCAGGTTCGATGACGGTTGCCGCAAATTCATTATCAATGGATGCCATCATCGATGTTTGCTCTTGTTCTTTTAACAATGCAATCATGGCGTCGCGATGGTCGGGGTTGAGTGTGATTTTCAATTGTTCATTTAGATAGGTGATGCGCCGTTGAACCTTCATCTTTTTATCCTGACGAATGGATAAATCGGTGAGGCGATAGAGTGTATTAAGTAACGGAATTAATTTGTCTTTATCATTGGATTGTAATGTAATTTTTCGAAATTGGGTCAGACCAACAGGGCGAATTTTCAAATTCTTTTGCAACCAAACTTGTGGATTATCAGACGGAAACATGCTGGCATTCATTTGGTTGGTTGTTGACGGTGTCTTCAAACGCGTTTCAAAAACGGTAAAATCATTTGATTGTGCAGCATCAATCCGCTCAACAAAATATTGTAGGGCTGGTGCATCCGCGGCAACCGAAGGCAAGAAGGATGATAGCGATGGCACGCCCGTGCGTTCGGTTGGCCCTATAATCATTTCAGCCTGATAAACAGGTTTTTGAAAAAGGATGACCAAGAGTGCGAGGATAAAACCAACGACCATTCCAACAACAATACCCTTGCCATGATGGCGAAGTGTTTGAACGGCGATATCGATTTCATTCATACATATGAGTGTGAATGATTACAATCGGTCTATCAAGTCATTCCATTGGTTTAACGGTGTGTGATTATCAATCAATGATTTTGATGCTTCGCAGGCTTTGAACCAATCATCGGGATTATTTTTGTAATTGGTGATGGCGTTGACCAACATTCGTGATTCACTGTTGCGAATGGTTGCACCGCATTTATATTCTGATATTTTGCGGTGAATGTCACACGATGCAGGACCAATAAATATAACGGGACGACCCGCGGCGCAGGCGGAATAAAATTTGGATGGAAATAATTTTCCTGCGGCCGATGGTTTCATGGTCACCAAATGGATGTCACCGGCATTCATTAAGGCATTTAATTTTTTCGATGGTTGCGGGGATATAAATTTAATATTTTTGAGTGAGGCACGACGGCATTCGATTTCAAATTGTTTATATCCGCCCCCACGTGCGGTAAAGACGAATTCAATATCGGGGTCTGTTTTTTGGAAATAAATGGCGGCGCTGATGATTGCATCAAATTCATGCGCCAAACCAATTGTCCCTGCATATAAAATACGAAATTTTTGATCGTCCATTAATGATTGTGGATTTTCGGTGTCTTCCAACAAATATTTATCAGGCCAATTTTCAATGACTTGCATTTTTTGGCGAGACAGGGATTGGTGGGATAAATACCGCGCCATACAATTTGAAATGGGCACAACAACATCCGATTTTTTCATCATACGATGCATGGCGTTATAGGATATTTTGGCGATTAAATTATTCATCTCAACACCCAAAACAGGCAATAAATCAGGATATAAATCCATCGCCCAATGAATATGCTTGGCCTTCATTTTTTTTGCGATGGATTGTCCGATCAGTCCCTGAAACGGTGGGTCGGTCATTGAAATCACAATATCGTGTTTTTCCATTTTTTTGGCCTTGGCGCGCATTGCCCATAGAATTTTTAAATAATCCCATGACGATTGTGGTTTTGGATTGGCTTGAATACGCACAACGTCCAAATTTTTGGCCTGATCATGTTTTGCAACCTCCGCAGTGGTTAAAACCGTGATTTTATGACCCTGTTTCCGCAAGAATAATGCAAGGTCGCACGCTACGCGTCCTGTCGCGCCGAGGGCTGGGGGGAAGGTTCGGTTAATGATAAGGATTCTTTTGGCACGCATAGGCTACTAAGTAATGTCAAAAGCAATGCAAAATCAAGTGTTTTAAACCCTGTATAGAGTGTGACATGAATGATAAACGGTACAAAAACTGCCAAACCTATCGCTGGGTTTATCCGAATTAATTTTATATTTTGCCATGCCCATAGAATAATAAAGATGATGGATGCGATTGCGCCAATTATTCCAGACTTTAACCAATAATAAGAGACCATATTATGCGTAAACCGCACCCAAATATCGCCCACGGCGGGGGATTGTATTTCCGAACCCCACCCATGCCCAAACCATGTTGATTGTGCCATCACGGTCTGAAATTCTTCTATTCTATTGTTAAAGCCAACGGCCATGTTTTTTGCGCTAAGGCTTTGTCCAACATCCATGATGAGCGGTAGAAGGGGAGCAAGGCACGCCATAACAATGGCGCCAATTACCATGGATTGAATGGGTTTATGCACTGACCTGATACCCAGAATAATCAAACAAGCGGTGGCGGTGAGGATAATGGGTGCACGTTGCAATGTCATGGCCATTGCGCCAAAACACGCCACGAGTAATAAAATACCGAGTAATCGCTTTGTGAGAAAGTTATTCCGTATGTCACTTAACCACGCAAATCCCAAAATGGCGGCAAAGGGGATGAGGGGTGAATTGGCCAGATAGAGCAATGACGTATCCCCCGCC
The DNA here is from genome assembly GCA_964350795.1 of uncultured Micavibrio sp. Taxonomy (GTDB): domain Bacteria; phylum Pseudomonadota; class Alphaproteobacteria; order Micavibrionales; family UBA1664; genus UBA1664. Next base: position 11,310 of record CAYGLI010000017.1, on the reverse strand, counting down.
AAAAAATTTAGCGGCGGAATAACGGGCGCGATATAACGCAGGGCGAATAATCCACCTGCCAATGCCATTATTACAGGCAAGGCATCAAGGGCGTTTCGATAAAAACATAATGGTAATATGAGTGCGATGATTGGGATAATATCACGAATAACATTGGTGAGTTCATACCCGTTGATAAGGCCAATTGCCAATGGGGTTGTAACCATCAACACGAAAAACAGGCGATGATATGATAATGTGATTGGAAACCCACGTGCGGTGAGCGCATATATTGGGCGCGTTATACCAAGACTAATGACAATTAATCCAATAATTGTGAATTCCACCCACGATGGTGAGTCGGGGGTCGGGCTGGATAATAATCCATAAAGGATGATAGCGAGATATAACGCGTAGTGGGTCATATCATTATGGTATCAGATTTTTCTATCTCAAGAAAATTGGTTGGTTTGTTCTTGGTTTTTGGTCTGTTGGTTTATCCGCCATATCCTCATCATAGGGACTGTGTAGGCGTGTTGGCGCAAAATTCTGTTCATCCTTATTCACAAAAACCCGTTTTGTTGCCACTCCGGATGATCCTTGGGTTGCACCCCCAATACCAGTTGGGGCAGGAAGTTGTGTGACGGGGGCGCCTGCTGTTGCCCCCATGGGGGCGATAACACCACCATTTGCGGCGTTTGACATGGCCGCATTGTATTTATTCGGGTCAAACACGCCGTTTTCTTGGATATAGGATGCAACCTGCCTTAACGCGCCTGTTTCACCCCTTTGCGCCAATAATGCCATATAATTATATTGGTCATAGCGTGCGTTGGTTTGCGAATCATAGTAATCCAATTCGGACGTGACACGACCAAAGCTGGTTCCTGCCCATGGGTCAGGGTCATCAACAAGCGTATATTCAGGGAAAACATAGCCCCCAGTCGCAGATTGCGCATTAGTATTTTGCGGACTAACAATCGTTGGTGTGCGTGATATCACCGTTGGTTGTTTATATGGTGTTACAAATATTGGCGCAGGGCCACTATTTTCCTGTGCGAAAAGAGGCAGTGAGCCAAGGCCGAGCGTGATTATTGCACTGAAATATAAAATTTTATTTCTCATGACTCTATTATAGTCCATCAACTCTTAAAGTTCACTTAAAAAAATAAATTCGAATTGTTTTTATTTTTAAGACTTCATTAATCTTTTTTGCATAAAGTTATGTTGTAGGCAGTAAAACCATATAAATGAGGGTTAAAAAATGAACACAATGAACGCGGAAGACTTCTTGAAAAAGACAGGCATGGAAGAGCCAATGGCACCAGGCATGATCAAATATCGCTACATCACAGGTGATAAAGAAGGTGGATCATACACAATTGTTTATGACTGGCGAACAGACCTCAATAAAATTCGTGTTGAGGTTCGCCCAGGACTGACGGGTAAAATGCCACCAAAAGAAGAATTAAAAAATTATGCCGTATGGTTGCAATCTCAAAATTATTTGGAATTGGACTTGGCGGAAATGCAAGGAAACGCATAGAAATTTAACAGGGTAAACAAAGGAGACTGAAAATGTCATCAATAACAATGAAATCATTTGCCGATAGTTCAGGCAGTAACGCAGGTAAAAAAAGCGGCGGTTTTTCGGGTAAATTGCTTGGAAAAATGGCTGATGGCCTAGAAGCATTGGAAGCAATAGCGGCCTTGGCGGCGAATAAAGCCAATATCTTTATGGAGTTAGCCATGAAGGCGGTAAAGGTTCACGCACAGAAATTAGAGGCCAGAATGACAATGCCATTCGCCAACCCAGATATGGATTTTAATCCAACATTAAATCCACAAAAGGCGGCGTTACGTACACCAACTTTAGGATTAGGTGGTGGCGGATCATCAAGGCCAAAACGACAAGACAAGCAGGAGGAATAGGGTATGGTGAGTGCAATGAAAAGTTTTTGTAAAGCGGCGCTAAGCCATGCAGGTCAAATGGTGGGTTTACCAAAGGCAAGCAACGGAATGCCATTTGGTATGATGGCGAATGCAATTAAACAGGCAGGACCTGGTTTGGGTGAAAAATTATCTCATATCGCATCTCGCGCTGTTAAACGCGTTGCGCCAGTTGCTCAGGCTGTGAAGTCAGCCCTAAAACCGCAAAGCCCAAAGGGTATGGGAGCTTAAATATATCAATTTTATTTATTAAAACCCGTCATAATTTTTGGCGGGTTTTTTATTTGCACTCTTGGCCTTGTCCATGTGGATGCGCTATAACATAGAGATGATATCTGTTTTTGAGAAATATGTTCTAAAAACAATGGCTGTGGCGACGTTTGTCACGGCCTTGTCATTGACATTGATTATTCTTCTCACCCAATCCATCCGTTATCTTGAATTGGTGATTAGCAGCGACGCATCAGTCACTTATTTTCTTGTCATGATCGGGTTGGCCATTCCTAAATTTTTGGAGGCCATATTGCCCTTGGCCTTTACAATTGGGTGTATTTACACGGTTCGCAGATTAATGAGCGATCGTGAGATTATTATTATGAGCGCAGCAGGGGCGTCATTTATTAATATCAGCCGTATTTTTATCATCTTTGCCTTTGTCATGATGGCATTTCAATTTATTTTATCGGGATGGATATCGCCTTATTCCGTGGCGCAATTACAAGAAACCAGATCGGAAATTAAAAGCCATTACGCGACATTGTTGTTCCGTGAGGGTGTGTTTAACACGCTTGGGAACGGTTTAACCGCCTATGTTGAAAAACGTGAGGGGTTGAACGAAATTAAAAATTTGATGATTCACGATAATGAAGGATCGTTGAGTGAGGGTAAAAAAACAACAATCGTTGCCAAACGCGGGATAGTGAATTTAAACGATGATCGCCAACAATTATTGGTTTATGACGGCACGCAATATATTCAGGATAATAAAACGAATAAGGTGAATCAGTTGGATTTTCAACAATATAGTTTGGATATACCGATGGCCGAGGACACATTGATTAACCGATGGCAAAAGCCTGAGGAGCGGACATTCGATAAATTATTCATTTCTGAATCAAATGCGCCTTATATTGATATTAGTAAGAAAAGTGAATTTGTTGCTGAAATTCATGAACGGCTATCGACGCCATTACTGTATCTGGCGTTCATCATTTGTATTATCGCATTTTTATTTTTGGGGAATTGGAATCGCCGTGTTGATATCATGCCAATTATTAAGGCGGGTGCATGCATTATTGTTATTCAAATTGGGCATATCGTTATTTATGACGAGGCAAGAAGTGTGCCGTTATTAAATATCGGGATGTATCTTATTGCCCTTATCCCTATTTTATACGGGGCATATTATATTTACCGTTATCACAAGGTGACGTGATTTAACTCTTCTCGCCATCTTCCCATTTTAGGCCAAACCCAAAGGCACGATCCATGGATGCTTGTGATGTAAAATATTCGCCGTGGGTTGCGATTTGGATACCATCCTTGATATTTTTAATCATGGCAAGCGCACAGACGGTCATTTTTGTGGTTTTTAGCGAGGGCGCAATTTTAATTTTTGGATCGCCATTATGCAGATTGATTGAAACCTCTGGTTTGATTTGAGACCAATCGGATGATCCTTCGTAAATATAAGTGTAGATTAAAATACGTTTTATTTTTGGCCACGCCTTACCGTTGATGGTTAGATATTCATCATCACCCTCGGCATCACCCGTGCGCTCATCACCCGATAATTCCATATAGGGCATTTCGTTTAGCTTCCCGAATAACTCGCCAAAGGGTTGGAGGATGCCGCGCGTGCCGTCTTGTAATTCAAAAAAACATCCAAGGTCAAGATCGACCCCTTTATTCGTGGCCTTTTTAATCAATCCCATAAAGCCGCTGGCTTGTTCAACAATAATATTATTCCATTGCAAGCCCACATGGATGTTTTCAAATCCACCCTCTGGTGGGGATATTAAATTGCTTTCGCCGGTTTTATCCAACATGTCCTGTGAGGCGACGGCGTCATCTTGGCGAACACCCGCCGCGCCCTGTGCATTGCCATGACCTGAATATGAATCGGTTGATTCAGATGCGTTTTGAATTGAATTACCAGAATTTTTAGGTGCAGACATTTATATTTCCTTCATTTATATTAAAATAATCTATCATAAACATATTGGAGACACAAAATGATTACAGGTTTATATGCGGGGATTTTGGGATTTATCTATTTGATATTGAGTTTTCTTGTTATCCGTCAACGCTTAAAAAATAAAATCGGGGTAGGGTATAATAAAAACGAAGATGTTTTGCGTGCTGTGCGTGTGCATGCCAATTTTGCCGAATATGTCCCTATGGCATTGATTATGATGGCGATTGCGGAATCAATGTTGGCCTATGGTTTTACACCCTATTACCTTCATGCCATTGGCCTAACACTGGTAATTGCGCGTGTGGCGCATGCCTATGGTCTTTCACGGTCAATTGCAACATCACCAGGGCGTTTTATGGGTGCAATTTTGACGTTCTTAGTGTTGTTGGTTTTGTCTGCGACCTTGATTATTCAATACGCGATAGCATAAAGATTGCAGCCGTTTCCGCGCGCAGGATGATGTCGCCTAATGACACGGCGGTAATATTTTTGTGATTGGATAAATAATTAATTTCACTGTCTGACCATCCGCCCTCTGGCCCTATAATAACGGCAATATTCGTGGATGTTTGGATTTGAAATTTCGTAATTTCGGCGCGTTCAATCCCTGCATAGGTGTCACATTCAAATTGACATTGGCTTAATTTTTGAACGGGGTGGAGTGTTGGAATATCCATGCGTTCACATTGTTCCGCGGCCTCAATGATTTGTTTTTCAATTTTATCAGGGTTGATTTTTGCGTTTTGTGTGTGGTCTGTCGCAATCGGGTGAATGTTGGTCACGCCCAATTCAACCGCCTTTTCAATCATAAAGGCAAAGCGGTCCTTTTTGATGGGTGCACAATAAAGATGAATATTTTTGCCTAAAACAGGTTGGTCTTTAATTTTTTCAAGCCATTTCAATTCGACATTTTTTTTATTGATAATTGAAATTTTGGAAATAAATTCGCCGTCGCGTCCGTTAAAAATTCTGACCATATCGCCGTCATCCTTACGCATCACATTGATGAGATAATGGGCATGGTCACGAGATAGTGAAATATCGTTGTTGGATAAATCATCAGTAACATATAATCGCGGGGTCTTTGTATAGTCCATTTCATGATTTTAAACGCAAAGTCGCGCGAAGTCGCGCAAAGTTTTTAAAAATTATCTTCGTGGCTTCGTGGCTTCGTGGTAAAAAACACCATGACAACACACACCGATATCGTAAAAATTGGATGGGTCGGCAAAATGCCTGAACCTATTCGTCCATATCTTTATCTTATGCGTCTTGATAGGCCGATTGGCACTTGGTTGTTATTATTGCCCGCATTATGGGCGATATTATTGACGGGTGGATTGGGTGAATGGCGGGCGATTATATTATTCGCGATTGGTGCGTTGATTATGCGCGGGGCAGGGTGCGTTGTGAATGACTTATGGGATCGTGATTTGGACGGGCAGGTTGAACGCACGGCAACACGCCCGATACCCAACGGCGATGTTACACCACGACAAGCATTTTTATTTTTATGTTGTTTGTTATGTTTTGGTTTTATCATATTGATTCAATTTAATTTTTTAACAATTATTTTGGGTGTTGTGTCGCTTGTGTTTATTGCTGTTTACCCGTATATGAAACGCATCACTTGGTGGCCTCAGGCATTTTTGGGACTTACATTTAATTTCGGTGCGCTCATGGGGTGGGCGGCCATCACGGGCGAGTTACCGTGGCAAGCATGGGCGTTGTATATATCGGGATTTTTTTGGACATTAGGGTATGACACAATTTATGCCCTCCAAGATCGCAAGGACGATATGATGATCGGTATTAAATCATCCGCGCGATGGTTGACCGAGCGCTATAAAGGTAGAATTCAAATTCCACTTTATGCGTTTTACGGTGTTCATTTTGTTCTGCTATGGGCAGTAGCATTTTCGCATACGACATTGGGTGGTGGGATGATTATATCCCTTTTGCCATTCCTCCATCTAAAATGGCAAGTGCAAACGTTGGATATGAATGATCCGCAAAACGCTCTGCGACGTTTTAAATCCAATCGCGATTATGGATTAATTTTAGGTCTGATTATTATAATATTTATAGAATAGGTCATAATATTGATCTTAGCCAATACAGATAATTTATATATACTTAAAAAGCCTCGCTGTGATTTCGAGGCTTTTTAGTTTTACATTTATGCGGTAGGATTTGGCCTAAATTTAAATAATCAAATGTCCGCCATCAATTAATGAAGGTAAATCCAAATCTTTGACATTTTCTAATAAAAATATCTGTTTGAAATTATCTCCCCCACCGTCAATGTCAACCGATATAATGCTGCTTTTTCCATCGCTTTTAACCTGAACAAAATCGTCTAAGCTGCTGCTGATAGGATCGAACGATTCTAAAACATTCGAGATATCCAAGACGTCATTTTCGTCCAATGAGAAATCCTTGATAGTATCAAAATCATGGAGATCTGCAGATTGGAAAACAAATCTATCTGAACCGTCGTTGCCGTATAAAATATCATTACCTTTCCCACCCCTTAGTGTGTCATTCCCTGATAAACCGATCAGAACATCATCTCCATCTCCGCCAAAGATAAAGTCATCACCACTGTTTTCCATGAAATCTTTAGGTGTTGTTGAATTCCAAATAAAGCTATGTGTATTTGAACCATCCCCGATCAAAATATCATTACCAGCATCGCCAAGGATGATATCATTTCCGTCACCGCCAAAGATAATGTCATCACCCCGGTTACCCCTTATATTATCATCGCCTGTACCGCCATATAGCTTATCTTGTTCACCGCGCCCTATTATTGTGTCATTACCGCCATGACCAGCATAAATATTGGCCTCAGAGGTTCCTTCATATAAATTATCAAAATCATCGCCGTTATGTTTTGGATTGGTTACGCTATTGGCTGACGAATTTAAAATATTATTCACTGAATCTGCTTTTGAAGATAAATCTGAGGCATGACTTCCATTCAAAACACCGTCAACAATGATTTTTTCACCATTAATGGTTAGTGTTGTTAGATTTATTTTGACATCGGTTTGACCTTTATTATCCAATGACGTGTCTATGATTGTCACATCAGCAAGATTGGGTGCAATCCTAATTGCCTCTGAAGATGCATATTTAGATTCAGATGTATTTAAGCCCCAATCAAAAATTGTGTTATCACGAATGTTGAAATCGAATATTCCACCATGCCCATCTTTAGTATTATGCCGATAAACCAAAATACCATGCCCTTCGGTTGAGAAAACTGTATTATTTGTAATATCAATTCCTATGAAATTAGGGTCAATCGTAACATCATCCGTTCCAACATCTTGGGCTTTTGGATTGCCTGTTTCGCGTGCTAAAACGATTCCATTCCTGACGTTATGAATTAAATTATCTTCAATCTTAACGTTTTCTATGGTGCGGTTTGCGGCATCCAAATATATACCAAATCGTTCAACATTATAAACATGGTTGTTTGCAATGACACCATCTTTGGCGCCCACTTTTACATCAATACCATATTGTTCTGTATCGTGGACTGTGTTCCTAATTATTTGGAAGTTATTTGTACCACCACCCAAACTGATAGCTTCTGTATTGCTAAGGGGTGCAATGTTTGTAAAGCTGACGGTGTTGTTTTCAATAATAACATTTTCAAGGTAATGCTTTCCTACGATTGGATTATCTAAAAATTCACGTGTACCTGAAACCGAAATACCTGCGGTGTTTGTATTCGTAACTATATTATTAGAAATCACAATATTTTTATTTATAGCATCGGGCTCTTTTCCTATTGTATCAGATCCAGAGACATAAATACCCACGTTGTGAGATCCAGTAATTGAAAGGCCATCAATTTTCACATCGCTGACTTCCATAATATTGACGGTTCCATATATGGCTTTACCGTGAATATCGGATATAATTTTTCCATCACCACCTCTTAGAGCGCCACCTTTTTCGGCACCTGTCTCGCCATTAGGTGTTGAAAATCTTGGCAAATCAGTACCTTGAATGGTTATATTTGATACATCCACTCTAAAATGTCCGTAGGTTTCACCGTCTGTGTTATTAGAATTTCCTTCTTTTACTTCTATGACAATTCTTGCATCAGGGTTTTGTCTCAACTCACCTGCGTGGGTTATTGCAGATTGTACATCAGTAAAGGGATGATCTATGCTTCCATCACTAAAATCACCAGTATAGCTGTTATCGACAACTAAATTTATATCTTCAGGCTTAAGCATGATAGCTTGTTCCACACTGATGTTGTTCTTTACTGCATCAAACCCATCTAGGTTTCCGTTTTCAATAAATTTATCCACCAAGCTTTTGAGGACGTCTAATTCGATCACGTCGCTAAACTTACTAAGAAAATGTCCTACTGTTTCGATAACCATAACATTTAACGTAATTTCTGAGCGGTTATCTAAAGCAATTGTTTCATCTTCATGTAAATCAGCTATTTTTAAGAGAGCTTTCCCCAAAGATTCTGTTGAAAATTTGGATATTTGTGAATGTTCTATTTTTCCTACAATATTTTGGAGTGTTTGAAAATCATGTTCTGTCGCTGCTGTCAGTATATGCTCTGTCAGATCTTCTATCGCTACAGGAAGCCATTGGTGTGACATGAAGTCATGCAATTGATCCAGGCTTTCCTGTCCAAGTGCAGAGTTGTAGTGCGCTATTTTTTCTATAGTGCCAGAAAATTTTGTCGCATCAGATAGCGGTGATCCATGAAGAAGTGTTTTTTGGGCGACCTCTCCGATGCCAATATTATCAGAATGTTCATATAAAATCCCTATACCCGACACCTTTGCGACACTCTTTCCGTTCACATATAATGCGGCACTTCCATTTGCGGGGTATGCACCATCCATTACAAGCGTGCTAACATATTTTTTATTAGCTTCAATAGTGACTTCCATCTCTTTGAAGCCCCAGTCTTCTTCTGCTTTATTCCATAGGGCGACATAAAGTTTTCCACTTTCTACAATAAAGTTTAACCCGCGCATTGTGCCGCCTTGCTCGTATATGACTTGGGTTGTTGAAATGTCAGAACTGGTTTCAAATGAAATACTATGAGTCTTTTGACTTTGTGCGGTATTGTTTATGACGTCATCATCTTCCAGAGAAGACATTCCGCCAGCCGAATTGATAATTACCATACTGCTATGATTGGGTGCCTTCGGAGCATGTAAACCAAAATAAGTTAAATCCATAAATTCATTTTCACGAATTTTTTTACCATATATGCTTTCTTCGTATGCGGTTTCATTAGGGTCTAAAGCCCCATTTTTGTTGGTCATAGCAAAGCTCCTTTTTCACATATATTTGGTTAAATTAAAAAATATCATTAACACTCTAATTATATCTACATTTTTATTAATTTTTTATTAAATTGTCATATTTTATTTTATTTTCTTTTTCTGATTGTTTTAAATTTTTTTTCATAACTAAAAAAATGTTGACCTGCAGTCATTAATAGTTTGTTACCAAATTATCTTTAACAGTTCCTAAAATTTTTATAATTAATGATTTTAAGGCCGAGGTGAGTTCTATATTAAATCTGTGTTAATTATCTGGATGGATTTGAGAATATTTGCTATTCAATAGCTTATGAAATTCACCGCCCCTGCGAAAATAAATTTGAACCTGCGCATTACAGGACGACGCGAGAGTGATGGGTATCATTTGCTCGATTCCAATATGGTTTTTACGCGTTGGGGTGATGAGATTATCATTACACCATCCAATGAATTCACACTGACCGCCGATGGGGCTTACGCCAATGTATTTACGGGTGAATTATTGTCCACCAATCGCGGTGCGCCGAATTTGATTGTGAAGGCGGTGTATATGATCGCGGATAAGGCCAATCGTACGCCCGATATTCATGTGCATATCACCAAAAATATTCCATCGGGCGCGGGATTAGGCGGTGGGTCATCCGATGCGGCGGCGGTGATGCATGCATTGAATGACATCTGGGATTTGGGTTTGTCCATAAATGAATTATGCGCCATGGGTTTGGAATTGGGCGCGGAAATTCCCGTGTGCCTTCACGCCAAACCGTCACGGGTGACGGGAATTGGGGATGTGATTGAACCAATTGAAATTTCACCGCTTAATTTGCTTATCACGTGGCCTGATACACCGTTATTGACCAAGGATGTGTTTGATGTGTATCGACAAAATCCCCAGATTGGCTCGGAGGGCGTTAATCATCTGGCCGACGCGGCAATATCGTTGTGCCCTGAAATTAAAGATTTAATCGATAAATTACATCATAGTGAAGGATGTCAAAGTGCAAGTATGAGCGGGTCTGGCTCGGCATGTTATGGAATTTTTGAAACCATCCAACAGGCAGAAATTGCGTGCGCGCAATTTAAAAATGGCGTTACCACTCGTACCCTAATTTAACGGTGTAGGTTGTGTCGTCTTCTTTTTCGCCATTGGCAGGGTCGTTATTCCAATCAAATTCAATTTCACCCGTGGCAATAATGTTGTTGCGTAATGGAATTCTGACGCCCGATTCACTCTCGAACAAAAATGATGAGAAATCGTCGGTGGGGCTGTTGAGATCATGATTATGAAACAGGCGAATGAAATCGTCGTAGAAGGCTTGTTCGTAATCCAATGACCAATTTGCGGTCAAATTATCTTCGGCGTCTTGGTTTTCGTATTCTTCACGTTCGAACCCGGGGCCAAAGGTCACGCCCAATTTTAAATTATCACGGTCGTAAAATTGATATCCCAAACCCGATATAATTTCGGTTCGCAAATCCAGATTGTCAATTTTATCCTGTCGCAATTTTAATTGATTATTCCAAAACCATTTTTCGGCAAAGAAGTAATCATACATGGCGGATAATTCGCGGTCATCCTCGACGCGCACGTCATTATCCTCCTCAAAATCATAATCAACGACCAGTTTGGCGCGATGTTTATTCCATTTTGCGGTTGTTTCGGCATCGATATCCAAACTCAATCCATCGCTGTTTCCCGTTTCAAATTCGGTTCCCACATTCGCGTTCCCTGACCACTTCGCACCCCATAATCCTGTTTCGTCTTGTGTGGGTTCGGGGGGTGTTTCGGTGGGCTCCTTTTCGATAACTGCTTGTTCAACTGTGGCTGGCGTTGGCTGAATGGTTTGACCAACCAAATCAACCATG
>CAYGLI010000016.1:0-29076 GCA_964350795.1 uncultured Micavibrio sp. | reverse complement strand
ATTGAAACAACTGTTAATAAATTAAATGACTCAACGCAATTATCAGGCGATTATTTACAACAATCAAAAGCACAATTTATTGCAACAGCTGATGAATTTGAAAGTAAAATTGTAAAAACAGAACATATTATTAATAACGCTAACCTTAAATTGGTGGAATCATCAGAAAAAATTATTCCACTTTATGATCGTGTTGAAAGCGGTTCAAACAAGGCTCTGTCATCGTTGGAGCTAGTCAAAGAACAATATGAAACTGTTGGTGAATTAACAATTTCAAAAATTGAAACAACAGGTTTGGAATTTGATAAACGGTTGAACCAATTACAGTCGGGTTCACAGGATGCCTCAGAAATTTTAAAGGTAACTAGCGAAGATCTACGTCAAAAATTGGATGCGATTGAATATGCCGCAACCTCTGCAAATGATAAAATGCGTTCATTAACGTCATCCATGGAGGGGCAATCATCTGACATGCATATTTTGACAGATCAGGCGGTTTTAAAAATTGAAAATATTCAAAAACTTGTGAATGAACAATTCCGTGAATTGTCTGAATCTGTGGGACAGGCGGTTAGTCAAATTGAAGAGGCGGGATTAACATTTGATGGGCGTGCAGATAAAATTTCAACACAAGCGGTGGAAATTTTACAACGATTCACTGCCGCAGGTGACGAGGCACAAGCAAAGGCTTATGAACTTAAACAAGCCTCGCACAATATTGCAGAAGTTGCCCAAGATAGTGTTACAAAAATATCCACACAAATGACAGTTCTTGATGATAGCAGCGATCAAGCCTTATCGAACCTCCGTAAAACATCCGATACCTTATCGATTAAATCACGTGAGGTGGATGCCATGATGCAATCAGTTTTGAAACAGGCGAAATCATATGCCGATGATATGAAAGAACAGGTGAATGCCGTTGCGGATCAAAGCGATAAATCGGCCAACGCCATTGGCCATTCGATATCAACATTAATTGGCACGATGGACAGCGTGAACAACAAAACAAAAACGGTTGTGAATTATATATCTGAAACAAATCAATCACTTTACGATCAATCAGGGCGTTTTGTGACTGCCGTTGCGAAATCGGCTCAGGCCGCGGAACATGCGACCGATATGTTTTCAAAACAATCTGATAATTTGTTAAAAGCCGCAAGACTTGCCGTAGAAAAATCAGAAGAAATCAAGAAAACAGAGTTACGTGTTGGGCGTGAGACATTTTTAAACTCTGCACGATTTGTTTTGGAAAGCCTACATTCATTGTCTATCGATTTCGTTCGCATGATTGATGGCGATGTGTCTGACAAAGATTGGAAATCATATCAAAAAGGTGACATTGCGGTATTCTCTGGTAAATTGGCGGAACGTTTGAATGATATTCCATCCGACAAATTACGTACGAAATATGCCGAGGATACAGAATTCAGAAACTATGTTCAGAAATTCATGCGCCAATTTGAGGATGTTTTAGAGCAAACAGACAGCGTAGACCGAGGTGCCGTTTTGGGCACAACTTTTGCGGCATCTGATGTTGGTAAAATTTATCGATTTCTTGTTAATGTCACAGGGCGTGAGAAGAAAGCTGCATAAAAACACTTCATCCCTTTCATGAATCTCTTTATACTTTATTCATAAGGAGAATTCATGGTTGATCAGGTTAAAATATGCGAGGGAATTTCCGATATATCCGACAGCTATAACGGATTTTTAATCGACCAATGGGGAACGTTACATGATGGAAAGCAGGCTTTCCCCGATGTTATTCAGACACTAAAAAATCTGAAATCTCGTGGCAAACAAATTATTTTTATTTCAAACTCTGGTAAAATGCCCATCGAGGATATTCCACGTTTAAAATCCATGGGTATTACGGATGATTTGTATGATCATATCGTTACATCCGCAGAGGTCATGTGGCAAAGCCTGCAAGATCGATCAAAAGGTATTTTTCAGGGGCTCGGTGATAAATGTTATATGCTTAATCGTCATAATAATTTATCTGGTGTTGATAAAATTGACAGTATTAAAATCATTGATGATATTGAGGCTGCTGACTTTATTCTTCTAACGGGTTCTGATTCGCCGGAGCGTACATTGGAAAATTACTATGACGACCTTTTGAAAAAGGCATCTCGTAAACAAATTAAAATGGTGTGTGCCAACCCTGAAAAAACAATCACAATTGATGGACAACATTACATGGGCAGTGGTGAAATCGCGCGTCGGTACGAAGAATTCGGTGGCGTTGTCAATTATATCGGAAAACCTTTTCCTTCAATCTTTCAATATGCTTTGGGACTGTTTGACAATTTATATCAATCACAGGTCTGTGTGATTGGCGATAGCCTTGCCAACGATATGCGCGGGGCAACTTATTTGGATATGGATTGCGCGTTGATTGCGTCCGGCGTTCATAAAGGATCATTTACCAAGGTCAAAAACACAATTGATATCCACAAGATGTTGAAAACTCTGGGTAAAAATTATGGTGTTGAACCTACAATATTTATACCCAAATTTCATTGGGGTAAACCACTTCCAGATCGAAAAAATAAGCGTAAAGAAAAATAACGCTTTCTTTTCCACATCTTTATTCACTGATGGTCTTGTTATTTTCAAATGACTCGTATGAAGTTACAGGTATGAATATTAAGGGCTATATTTTATCCATTTCTACATTGGCTTTGATCTCGTGCTCCGTAAATAACGAAACGGCAAATGGTGGCTTTAAATACAATGAAAATCGAACCTCTAATTTAGGAATGGCAGATTCGCGAAATGTGAATTTATCTATGATCGATAACCGCCTACAAGATCTTATCGCCGAGGCATCACTCATCGAGACCGAGATGGGCGCTTTGTGGCAGCGTTTGAGTGATATCCAAAATGTGATTAATGATTACAGTGCAACAGAAGTAGCCTCAATTCAAACAAGCGCAGGCAATAATGCTCAAGAAATTATTCTGCCAGTACCTGAAAGGCCCTCAAAAGAGGATGGTTTCGATAAAATTGTTGAAAAAGAATTGGCCGTGCCACCAACAATATTGAAAGAGCAAGCTTCTAAATCTATAACAAATATTAAAAATAATAATTTAATACCTAGTAATAAGGGTGTTTATAAGGTGCGATACGGCGTACATAAGGATAAAACGCGTTTAGTGTTTGATGTTAACGGGTCAAAAAAAAATGAAATGAATTTTGATAAGGATGCTGGTGTTGTGACCATCAAAATGCCTGATACAAGCTGGACGACATCAATAAGTGAAATGTATAAATTAAATCAAGTCTCAGGATACGAGGCCAAACCAACGGAGCAGGGGACAATTATCGCATTAGCCGTCAAAAATACATCGGATGTTAAAGTAACAAGTCTCTCAAGGCCCGATCGTTTGGTTGTCGATATTATAAAATAAAAAAAGCCTCAAATAACAATGAGGCTTTTAAAAATATCAAAATATTTATGAGTGATTATTATGCGGTTTTAGCGGCACTTCCACCTTCTGCTTCTGGGTTGCGAAGAACATATCCGCGTCCCCATACTGTTTCGATAAAATTCAAACCATTGGATGCGTCTTCTAACTTCTTACGAAGTTTACAAATAAACACATCAATAATTTTGATTTCAGGTTCATCCATACCGTTATAAAGATGGTTCAAGAATGCCTCTTTGGTCAAGGTCATGCCCTTACGAAGCGCAAGCAATTCTATAATTCCGTACTCTTTACCCGTTAGGTGAACCATTTTTCCATCCATTGATACGGTTCGGGAATCAAGATTGATGTCTAAACGACCCATATTGATCACGTTTTGAGCGTGTCCTTGTGAGCGACGCAAAATTGCCTGTAATCGGGCTTGTAATTCACGTTTATCGAATGGTTTGGTTAGGTAATCATCAGCACCAAAACCGAGCCCCTTAATTTTGTTATCTAATTCCGTTAATCCAGACAGGATAAGGATTGGTGTTTCAACTTTGGCGTTACGTAATTCTTTTAAAACCTCGTAACCATCCATATCAGGCAACATTAAATCAAGAATAATCATGTCATATTCATAGACCTTACCCATATCAAGGCCGTCTTCGCCCATGTCGGCAACATCCACCACATGTCCGTCACTTTTTAACATCATTTCGATGCTTCTTGCCATTGAACTGTCATCTTCGATTAATAATACGCGCATGATTAAAATTCCCTTTTTATCTTTTGTTTTTACATTTTGTGTTATTCTTAATGAATAGTATAGCAAAAATTAACCTTTCTTAACAAATTAACTTTTTCATGAGCGCAATTGACCATATATTACACGACCTTGATCAACTGAAACCCGATTCCGTTTTTGGTGTTGTGACCAAGATTTTAGGATTGGTTGTCGAGGTGACAGGAATTGCCGATCGATTATCAATTGGTGCGATGGTAATCCTGCGCCCAAAAGACGGTCGCCGTATTCAATGTGAAGCCATAGGGTTTCGCGACGGTGTTGCCCTTATTATGCCGTTTGGCACACTGGATGGAATTGGTTTGGGATGTAAGGCCGAGGTTGCAGGTTACTACCCCACGGTTAAACCGTCTGAGGCATGGTTGGGACGCGTTATAAATGCACTTGGTGAACCATTAGACGGTAAAGGGCCTTTGCCAGAGGGCGATTTGCCAATCCCCTATCGAAATTCACCACCACCCGCGAATGATCGTACGCGCATTGGCGGTAAATTGGATTTGGGTGTGCGCGCCATTAATACGTTCTTGGCAACATGCGAAGGCCAGCGGATGGGTATTTTTTCAGGGTCTGGTGTTGGGAAATCGGTCACATTTTCCATGATGGCAAAATATACCACCGCCGAGGTGGCCGTGATTGGCTTGGTCGGAGAGCGTGGCCGAGAAGTTCAAGAATTTATTGAAGATGATTTGGGCGAAGATGGTTTAAAAAAATCAGTCGTGATTGTCGCCACAGGCGACGAACCACCGTTAATGCGACGACAGGCGGCCTATTTAACTATGGCAGTCGCGGAATATTTCCGCGCCAAGGACAAACAAGTTTTATGCATGATTGATTCTGTGACTCGTTTTGCCATGGCCTTACGCGAAATTGGCCTGAGCGCGGGCGAACCACCCACAACCAAAGGATATCCACCATCCATGTATGGCGAATTAGCAAGGTTGTTAGAGCGTGCAGGGCCAGGGATAAAGGGGCAGGGAGCAATCACGGGGTTATTCTCGGTACTTGTCGAAGGTGACGACATGAACGAACCCGTGGCGGATGCCGCACGCGGTATTTTGGATGGTCATATTGTGATGGACAGGGCGATTGCCGACCGTGGTCGGTATCCTGCGATTGATATTTTGAAATCAGTATCGCGATCCATGCCAGAATGTTTGGATCAATATCAAAATCAAATTGTAAAACGCGCAAAAAGACTTATTTCAACCTACGAAGATATGGCCGAACTTATCCGTTTAGGTGCCTACCGCAAAGGCAGCGACCCCAAAGTCGACGAAGCCATCCAATATTATGAAGCAATAGAAGAATTTTTAACGCAAAATAAGGGTGATTCCACGACCATTAATGAAGGGTTTTCGAAGTTAGCGGATATCCTGCATATGTCAGGCGGCGCGGAGTGATCAAATTAAAAGGAATGCTTTTAAAAAAAGTGTTAAGGATTATAAAATAAATTTATCTTCGCGTCTTCGCGCCTTCCTGTGAAAAAAAGGAAATTGCACGGTCACAGGAAGAAGCGAAGGCACGAAGTTCTCTTCACTGTCATCCTGAGGAATGAAAAGACGAAGGATCTCATGGTACGATAGTGCTGTTAAGAGATTCTTCGCTTATGCTCAGAATGACAATGATTGGAAAAACGGTTATACTCAAACCATGGCCAATCTCGACCCGCTTATTCGATTAAACAAATTTCAATTAGAAGAAAAACAACGTGTGTTGTCTGGGCTGTATTCTCAGGTTGAAAAGTTGGAGACGGATAAACGCGCGATATTGGATAGCGTCCAAACAGAAAAAGAAGCTATTGACGATGCCCAATATCATTTATCCATGATGACGTCATTTATGGCGTATGTGCAACGGTCACAGGCGGATATTGAAAATATTAAGAATCAAATCAGTTCCCTCGAAATTAAAATCACCCGCGCGATTGATGAAATGCGTGTGGCCTTTGGTGAATTGAAAAAAATCGAAATTACCCGCCATCGCCGTTTAGATGAAATCGCCAAGGATAATTCCCGACGTGAGGACGCGTTATTTAGTGAAATTGCGTTAGAAATTTATCGACGGAAAGAGTAGCAACCTTCCCTTCTCCCATGGGAGAAGGGATAATTCAAATATTCATCTTTATTGTTTAATCGTCATTGGTTAAAACAATACCATGCCCGAACAACAATTCATTCATTTGCATTTGCATTCTGCCTATTCATTGGCGGAAGGGGCGATTAAGATTCCTGATTTAATTCAGAACATTGATCATCTGGGACAGGCCGCGGTGGCGGTGACCGATACCAATAATATGTTTGGGGCATTAGAATTTTCGTTGGCGGCGCAAAAATCAGGAGTTCAACCCATCATCGCCTGTCAAATTCGGTTGGGGCATGAGGGGCAGGAGCTGGTGTTGTTGGTTCAAAATCAACAGGGGTATCTCAACCTCTCACGCCTTGTGTCCGATGCCTACATGGAAACAGAGGACGCGCATAAACCGTTTGTGTCTTGGGGTGAGTTGGAAAAATACAACGAGGGTTTAATTTGTCTGACGGGTGGTCTCAATGGCCCAATTTCTCAATATTTGCTTCATAACCAAGAAAAAGATGCGGAAAAGGCGACAAAAAAATTAAAATCATTTTTTGGTGATCGTCTTTACATGGAAATCCAGCGACATGGATGGCGTGAAGAGGCGCAAATTGAAGATGCACTCATCGACCTTGCCTATAAACACGACATTCCATTGGTCGCGACGAATGATTGTTATTTCCTCAATCGTAAAATGCATCAGGCGCATGACGCGTTGTTGTGCATTGCCGAGGGGCGATATGTTAGCGAGGATAACCGCCGCAAGGTCACGCCCGAACATTATTTGAAATCATCGGACGAAATGATACGATTATTCGAGGATTTGCCAGAGGCGATTGCCAATACGGTGCAAATTGCAAAACGATGTTCGTTTCTATTAAAAGTCATCGACCCAATCCTGCCCCCATTTGAAACAGAAGGCGGACGAAGCGAAGTTGAAGAATTACGCGCCATGTCCGAAGAGGGGTTAAAATGGCGATTGGATAATCTTGTTAAGGATGCCGATGATGAAACACGCAAGGCCTATTTTGACCGCCTAGAATTTGAACTGAAAACCATCATCGATATGGGCTTCCCTGGATACTTCCTTATCGTTGCTGATTTTATTCAATGGGCAAAGGATAACGATATCCCTGTTGGTCCTGGTCGTGGGTCTGGTGGGGGGTCATTGGTTGCGTGGGCATTGAAAATCACCGACCTTGACCCGTTGGAACTTAATCTTCTATTCGAACGTTTCTTGAATCCTGAACGTGTATCGATGCCCGATTTCGATATCGATTTTTGTCAGGAACGTCGTGAGGAAGTCATATCATATGTTCAGGATAAATATGGCCGGGATAAGGTCGCGCAGATTATTACGTTCGGGAAATTACAGGCACGCGCGGTTGTGCGTGACGTTGGGCGTGTCCTTCAAATGTCATACGGACAGGTTGACCGCATTGCCAAAATGATCCCCTCCAACCCCGCCAACCCTGTAACATTGCAACAGGCATTGAACGAAGACGCCGATTTACGCAATGAAATTCGTAAGGATGAAACCTCGTCGCGTTTGATTGAAATCGCCTTGGAATTGGAGGGATTGTATCGTCACGCATCCACCCACGCTGCGGGGGTTGTGATTGGCGATAGGCCATTGCACGAACTTGTACCCTTATACCGTGACCCACGATCCCCGATGCCCGTAACACAATTTAATATGAAATATGTTGAACAGGCGGGTTTAGTAAAATTTGACTTTTTAGGGTTGAAAACAATGACCGTCATTCACAAGACCGTGAAGATGATTAAGGAAACAACAGGCACAGAAATCAACGTTCTTGAACTACCATTCGATGACGCTAAAACATACGAAATGTTAAAGGCGGGGCGCAATGTTGGTGTGTTTCAGGTTGAATCCGCAGGAATGCGCGACCTTGGAAAACAGATTGAAATTGATAATTTAGAAGAATTACTGGCGGTTATTGCCCTATATCGTCCAGGGCCAATGGAAAATATTCCGGTGTATTTAGAAAACGTCAAAAACCCAGATAATATTGATTATATGCACGATAAATTAAAACCCATTACAGAGGACACGTACGGTGTGATGATTTATCAGGAACAGGTGATGCAAGCCGCGCAGGTGTTGGCGGGTTATACACTTGGCGGTGCAGATTTATTGCGTCGAGCGATGGGGAAGAAAATTAAGGAAGAAATGGATACCCAACGCAAAATGTTCGTCGAGGGTGCAAAGAAACATAACGATATTCCAGAGGATAAAGCCAATCATATTTTCGACCAAATTGCGGCCTTTGCGGGATATGGTTTTAACAAGGCGCACACGGCGGGATATGGCCTTGTGTCTTATTGGACAGGATGGTTAAAGGCCAATTACCCCGTACAATTTATGGCGGCGTCCATGTCCTTGGATAAGGGAAATACGGATAAATTAGCAATATTTAAACAAGATTGCGCCACCAATGATATTCCAATTTTATTGCCTGATATTAATATGTCGGACGCAGACTTTAAGGTTGAGGGTGATGCAGTGCGATACGCCCTATGTGCGCTTAAAGGCGTCGGTGAGGCCGCGATGAATTTAGTTGTCGGGGAACGGACGCAAAACGGCAAGTTCAAGGATGTATTTGATTTCGCCGAACGCGTAAACCCAAAATCATTAAATAAACGTCAAATCCAAGGAATAGCCGCGTCTGGGGGATTTGAATCCCTCAATATCAACCGCGCCACAATGTATAATAATTCTGAGGCTTTGCTCAGATACGCGCAAAATGTATTTGCGGATAAGGATAGCGGACAGGGCGGTTTGTTCATGGCCGAGGAAGCATCCGCACAACCACGCCCCCCATTGGACGCGGAACCCGAATGGCAGGAATTGGATAAATTAGCTTATGAATTTAAGGCCGTTGGGTTTTATCTATCCGCGCACCCGTTGGATCAAAAAATGGAGATGTTAAAACGCCTTGGTGTGATGCCACTGGGGGATATTGAACGTAAGATGGAGGAAACATCCTATATCAAATCCAAAATCGCGGGTGTGTTGATTAAAAAACAAGTCCGCGTGGCGAAATCAGGAAATAAGTTTGCGTTCCTGCAAATTTCTGACCCGACAGGTGTGCAAGAGGTTATGATTTTCTCTGAATTATTGGCAATTAATCAAAATATCTTTGAGGCAGGAACGAATTTGTTGATTGATTTGGAGGTGAAATCAGACGGTGAATCCACACGTATGAGCGGTCAATCAATCAAATTATTGGATGACGCCCTAAAAGGTAAAACACGTTTAACCAAAATCACCTTTAATACGGTTCAATCCATTCCTCAATTAAAGGAATTATTGAAAGAAGATGGGGCAGGGCAGGCGAATATCCACGTCATCGTCCCCCTAAACAACACCGAAATGGCCGAATTAGAAATCAAAGGTGACTATGCCCTCACCAACGACACCGTCCATGCGATAAGACAGTTGAGTGGAGTGAGTGGGTTGATGGATGTTTGATTATATTCGCAACCCCGTTGAAAAACGGGGCCTATACAGTTGAAGTTCAAAATATGATGGACCCCGTGTCAAGCAAGGGGTTACACCCCAGAGAAGAATTTAATGAACTTATTGGTTCAGAAAATTGTGGGGCGGAGTGGATTCCCCGAACAAGCCGTGGGATGACGGGGGAGTGATATCGTAGAATGATAGTAAAGTGAGCTGTCATTCTGAACGAAGTGAAGAATCGCTGGCTGATATTGTATGGGATCCTTCGTTGCACTCAGGATGACAATAATTAATACTTGCAATCCGCGTTCTAATCCCCTATAACACCCTCAATACACAGGCTTTCAAGCCTTTCAGTGCTCAGATTTGAGTATAAGAAAGCCGACGTACTAACTGAAAAACAATAGGAAAAAGGAGTAAGACATCATGGCGATGCCTGAATTTGATATGCGCCAGCTGCTAGAAGCTGGAATCCACTTTGGTCACAACACACAACGTTGGAACCCAAAAATGAAACCTTATATCTTTGGTGTTCGTAACAATGTTCACATCATTGATTTACAACAAACCGTCCCAATGTTCGATCAGGCTCTAAAGGCCGTTCGCGCAGTTGCCGCCAATGGTGGGCGTATTTTGTTTGTTGGAACAAAGGCACAAGCATCCGAGAAAATTGCCGAAAGCGCGCGCGCTTGTGGTCAATATTTCGTGAATCACCGTTGGTTAGGTGGAATGATGACAAATTGGAATACAATTTCGAATTCAATCAAACGCCTCCGTGATCTTGAAAAATTGGTAGCTCAGGCTGATACGTCTGGTTTGACAAAGAAAGAATTATTGAACAACCAACGTGAATTGGACAAATTAGAGCTAACATTGGGTGGTATTAAGGATATGGCGGGTGCTCCTGACCTTATTTTTGTAATAGACACAACCAAGGAAAAAATTGCCATCCAAGAAGCCAATAAAATTGGCATTCCCGTTGTTGCGGTGTTGGATACAAATTCATCACCCGATGGTGTTGATTTCCCAATTCCAGGAAACGACGATGCCCTTCGTGCGATTGAATTATATTGTAATATGATTTCAGGTGCAATTTTGGATGGCATGCAGGCACAAATGGCAAAGGCCGGTGTTGATGCAGGTGAAGCGATTGAAATCAAGGAAGAAATTCCAGCTAACGCTACGCCAGAGAAAAAAGCAGCAAGCGCCTAATTAACTTTTTTGTCATCCTGAGCGAAGTCGAAGGATCTTGTTTAATAGCTAACTCGATTCTTCGTCATTTCATTTCTCAGAATGACAATATATTTAAATTATAATTTAAGAGGAAAATAAAATGACTGCAATTACAGCATCAATGGTAAAAGAACTCCGTGAAATGACCGGCGCGGGCATGATGGACGCAAAAAATGCGTTGGTTGAAAATAATGGTGATATCGAGGCATCGGTTGACTGGCTCCGTACCAAAGGTCTTGCAAAGGCCGCGAAAAAGGCAGGTCGCGCCGCGGCTGAAGGTCTTGTATCTGTTGCGACAAACGACGCGGGCACCTATGGCGTTGCCCTTGAAATCAACGCTGAAACAGACTTCGTATCCCGTAATGCGGGATTTCAAACATTGGTAGATCAGGTTACTGACATTGCCAAATCTGGATTTGATAATGTTGATGCGCTGAATGCCGCCGATATGGGTGGAAAAACGGTGGCTGATACAATCACTGCGGCAATCGCAACAATTGGTGAGAACATGGCATTACGTCGTTTTGACAGTGTGAGTGTTTCTCAGGGATTTGTTGCGTCCTATGTTCACAATGCTATTGCCGAAGGAAAAGGTAAAATTGGTGTCTTGGTTGGCTTAGAATCATCAAAACCACGTGCGGAATTAGAGGCCTTGGGCAAACAAGTCGCAATGCATGTTGCCGCGGCAAACCCACAATTTTTGAATATTGAGTCTGTTGATCCTGAAGTTTTGGATCGCGAGCGTACGGTTTTAATTGACCAAGCCAAAGAACAAGGAAAACCAGCCGATATCGCCGAAAAAATGGTTGAAGGTCGCATTCGTAAATATTACGAAGAAAACTGCCTGACAGAACAAACATTCGTAATCGATGGTGAAACAAAAATTTCTAAACTATTGGGCGCGGATATCACGCTAACTGGTTTTACACGCATGGTTTTGGGTGAAGGCGTTGAAGTCGAAGAAACAGATTTCGCCGCCGAAGTCAAATCAATGACGGCTTAATAAAAATATTCCCGTTAATAATTATAACAGCCATCTTGCTTAATCGCTTGGTGGCTGTTATTTATTGTGCACATTAATAATAAGGAATAATCCATGGCAAATCCACTTCCGTATAAACGTGTTCTTCTTAAAATGTCTGGTGAGGTTTTGATGGGGGATAAGGATTTTGGTCTTGATCCTGATACAATCAATCGTGTTGCCCGTGACATTAAGGATGTTCGTGATACAGGGATAGAAGTCTGTGTTGTAGTCGGTGCGGGTAATATTTTCCGTGGTGTATCTGGCGCGTCCGAGGGGATGGATCGAACAACCGCCGATTATATGGGCATGTTGGGAATTGCGATTAATGCGCTTGCCCTGCAAAATGCGTTGGAACAACAAGGCGTGCCAACGCGTGTGCAATCGGCAATTCGAATGGATGCAATCTGTGAGCCCTATATTCGTCGGAAGGCGATGCGTCACATGGAAAAGGGACGTGTTGTGATTTTTTCCGCAGGGACAGGAAACCCCTATTTTACATCGGACACAACCGCCGCGTTGCGTGCATCGGAAATGGACTGTGACGCATTGTTTAAGGCAACAAAGGTTGATGGTGTTTATTCCGCTGATCCGAAAAAAGATGATACGGCAACGCATTTCGACAGAATCTCCTACATGGATGTGCTGACCAAGGATTTACGTGTTATGGACGCAACCGCGATTTCATTGGCGCGTGAAAATAATGTGCCAATTGTCGTATTTTCAATATTAGAAGATGGCAATTTTAAAAATGTGATGGCGGGTGACGCCAAATGCACTATTGTAGAAAATTAATAAAGGTAAGGAGCGTTAAAAATGGCTTTGGATAAAAAAGATATTGAAAAAAGAATGAATGGCGCAATTGAATCGCTAAAATCTGAATTTGGTGGATTGCGCGCGGGACGTGCATCGACATCATTATTGGATACAGTCGTTGTTGATGTTTATGGGTCAAAAATGCCATTAAATCAGGTGGGCTCAGTGTCTGTTCCTGAACCACGTCTATTGACGGTTCAGGTTTGGGATAACAGCAACACCGCGGCTGTTGAAAAGGCCATTCGTAATTCGGGGTTAGGGTTGAACCCAATGGCGGAAGGATCTCTTATCCGTATTCCAATGCCCGAATTAACAGAGGATCGCCGTAAGGAGTTGGTCAAGGTTGCCAGCAAATATTCCGAAAGCGCGCGCATTGCAATCCGTAATGTCCGTAAGGATGGAATGGATCAGATTAAGGCAGATAAGGATTTGCCAGAGGATGATCAAAAACGCCAATCTGATGAAGTTCAAAAATTAACAGATGAACATATCAAGCAAATTGATACTTTATTGACGGATAAAGAGAAAGATATTCTGGCGGTCTAATCATGACCTCACTTCCAAAACATATTGCCGTGATAATGGACGGAAACGGACGATGGGCGAAATCGCGACGCCTACCCAGAACCGCCGGCCATAAAAAAGGTGTTGAAGCGACAAAAACCATTGTCAAACATGCCGGTGAAATCGGCCTTGAATATTTGACGCTTTATGCATTTTCGACTGAGAATTGGTCGCGTCCTGAAAGTGAAATCATGGATTTAATGGGAATGTTACGATATTATCTGAAATCGGAAACAGCGGAATTAATTAAAAATAATGTTCGATTAAGGGTTATAGGAAATCGTGAACGATTATCGGATGACATTATCAAATTGATTGATAATGTTGAACAGAATTCCAAAAACAACAGGGGTTTAAATTTAACGATTGCACTTGACTATGGTGGCAGACAAGAAATTTTAAATGCCGTTAATGATTTGGTTACCAAAGGCAAAAATGTAACAGAAGAAGAGTTTTCAAAGCACCTCTATACATCTGATTTGCCTGACCCTGATGTGTTAATCAGAACAAGCGGCGAAATGCGGATCAGTAATTTTCTTTTGTGGCAAATGGCGTATAGTGAATTTGTCTTTACGGATGTATTATGGCCTGACTTTACAACAAATGATTTTGATAAAGCGATTAACGATTATCAAAATCGTGACCGTCGCTATGGCGCGGTAGAAAGCGCACAGCAATTATGAGTTTTATGAAACGCCTTTTGTCCGCCTTGGTGATGGGGCCAATTGTACTTTATGCACTCTATATTGGTGGTGCTGTGTTTCAATCGCTTGTTGGTGTTTTGATTCTTATTGCCATCTATGAATTTTGGAATATTTCGCGTGTAGAAGTTAAAAATCGCTGGCGGTTATCTGTTCTGTTTTTTGGAGTGATTTATTCAATCACGGCCTATTTTGCGCTAACTGATTTACGCGCTGAATATGGGTTTGTGTTTACTGGGGTTGTTATTATTGGTGTTTGGGCATCAGATATTGGTGCCTATATATTTGGAAAATTAATCGGTGGGCGAAAATTATGTCCTAAAATCTCTCCCAATAAAACTTGGGCGGGCTTAATTGGTGCCTGTTTGTTTCCATCATTTATTTTGGATGGGTATTTGGCGTTTTTTGCCAATAGCCTTAGCGCAAAGGAAACCGTTTTTTGGAGTCTTGGTGCATCGCTCGTAATCGGTTTGTTGGGTCAGACAGGTGATTTAATGATTTCAGCTTTAAAACGCCGTGTTGGCTTAAAAGACACTGGAAAGCTAATTCCAGGGCATGGTGGTATATTGGATCGTATCGATGCCCTCATGTTGGTGATTATATTTATTTGGCTGCTTTTGGCCTTGAAAGTGGTGATATGGAACATCGATCTGTCAGTATTCTAGGGGCAACAGGGTCAATAGGTGACAGCACGCTTGATTTAATTCGTCATCACCGCAATCAATATGATGTGAAAGTATTAACCGCGGGTAATAATATTGATAAGCTCATCACGCTAACCCATGAATTCAAACCATCTTATGTCGCGATCAACAATAAAGACCACCACCAACAATTAAAATCAGAGTGCCCTGATGTTGAAATTGTTTCAATAGAGGAGGCGGCAAGTGTTGATTCCGACTGGACAATGGCGGCGATTGTCGGAACAGCAGGGTTAAAACCAACCATGAATGCCATTCAACGCGGGCAAACAGTGGCCTTTGCGTCAAAGGAATGTTTGGTTGCCGCGGGGTCTATCATGATGAACGCCGTAAAAAAATATGGCACAAAATTATTACCCGTTGATTCCGAACATAACGCCATCTATCAAGTTTTTGAAAATCATAATCGGGATGCCATTCGTCGGCTAATCCTTACATGTTCCGGCGGGCCTTTTCTTAAAAAATCTATTGATAATGTTACACCCACGCAGGCAGTGGCGCACCCGACATGGTCTATGGGGGCAAAAATATCCTTAGATAGTGCGACACTAATGAATAAAGCCTTGGAAGTGATTGAGGCGCATTATTTGTTCGATATGCCATCTGATAAAATTGATGTGGTGATACATCCGCAATCCCTTATTCATTCCATGGTTGAATATAATGACGGGTCAATCTTATCACAGATGGGACCCAGCGATATGCGCACACCCATTGCACATTGCTTAGGATGGCCAGATCGTATTGAAACCTCAGGTGATTATCTCGATTTTTCAACCGTGAATGAACTAACGTTTGAACAACCTGACACAAATAAATTTAAATCCCTTAGGATGGTTCGTGATGTGATGAATGACGGGCAGGGGGCATGCATTATTTTTAACGGTGCGAATGAAATTGCAAATAAAGCGTTCTTGGACGGTCAAATTGGTTTCACCGCCATCTATGATGTGATAGAATTTTGCCTAAATACGATTGATCGTGCCACAATTTCATCATTGGGTGATGTTATTGAATTTGATAACCATGTACGACAAAAAGCCATAGAAAGACTTAAGCATGCTTGAATATATGAATGAATACGCCAATTTGGGGTGGAATGGATTGACCGATTTCATTTTACCATTCTTAATTATCCTATCCATTTTGGTTTTTGTGCATGAATGGGGGCATTACATTGTTGCCCGTTGGTGTGGTGTTCATGTTGAAACATTCTCAATTGGTTTTGGTAAGGAATTAATTGGGTGGACGGACAAAAATAACACACGCTGGAAAATCAGCCTGATACCACTGGGTGGTTACGTACAGATGTTTGGCGATACCGACCCCTCAAGCGCACACAGTAAGGCCGAAATAATTGAGAACGAAGAATCTCGCCCCATGAGCGCAGAGGAAAAGAAAAATGCGTTTTTTAATAAATCCGTTTGGCAACGCGCGGCGATTGTTTTTGCGGGGCCTGCGATTAACTTCTTATTCGCCATTGGATTATTGGTTATTTTATACACCTCTGTGGGTAAGCCTGTTACACCGCCGATTGCCGCAGCGGTTGTTACTGATGGTGCGGGGTACGAGGCAGGGATAGAGCCAGGTGACCGCATCTTATCAATTGATGGTAAGGAGGTTCAAAGTTTCACTGATATTCAACGCCAAGTCGCCATATCGCTTAACCGTCCACTTAATTTGGAAATTTTACGTGGTGATGAGGCTGTTAATATAACGGTTTCCCCTCGTATGGACACAATGGAGGATCGTTTTGGATTCTCACAAAGTCGTGGCCTGATTGGCATTATGAGCACGGATAAGGCGATTAGTATTGAAAGCCTTCAAACAGTCAATGGGCGTGATGTGACAGGTTTATCTGACCGTGAACGTCAAAATATCATTAATGGTATCATTGGCAAAAATGCCCTCATTGGCCTACCAAAAGGTGATGGTGGTGTTGCCGAGGTTCGCGTGCGCCCAACTGAATTGAAAGATGGTGAGTTATATCTTACCGCTTCTTTTGGGAAAGAAATTGTTGAATATAACCCTGCCAAGGCAACTGGTGCAGCACTTAAAGAAACATGGTTTATAATTACCGCAACTTTAGAGGCAATTGGTCAAATCTTCACAGGCACGAGGAGTGCGACAGAGCTGGGCGGAATTGTTCGTATCGGCGCAATTGCGGGGGACGCCGCACAATCAGGCATTATTGCCCTTGTGACATTTACGGCATTGTTATCTATTAATCTTGGTTTAATTAACCTGTTCCCAATACCATTATTAGATGGCGGTCACCTCGTGTTTTACGCTTATGAGGCCGTATTTAAAAAACCCATGTCAGAAAAAGTAATGGAATATGCCTTAAAATTTGGTATGGTCTTTTTGATTGGGTTGATGGCCTTTGCAAATATAAATGACATTGTACAAATAATTCTATAAAATTGAAAAACATGAAAAACAAACTCGCATTTCTTTCCCTTTTGATAACATTGACATCGCCTGTTATGGCGCAAGATAGTTTTCTGTCTTTTGAGCGAAAAACAGACACTCAGGAAATTATGGCCTCTAATATTGAGGTGCAAGGCACAGAGCGCGTTGATCCCGCAACCGTCATTTCCTACATGGATATCAAACCTGGTGATAAATATACTCAAGCGACCTTGAGTGAGGCTCTAAAAAACCTGTATGCAACAGGGTTGTTTGCCGATGTGAACATTCAACAAAAAGGTTCCGCGTTGGTTGTCACTGTTGTTGAAAACCCTATTATTAATCGTGTTGCCTTTGAGGGGAACGATGAATTAGAAGATTCAGACCTTATTGGTGAGATATCATCTCGCACGCGTGAGGTTTATGTGCGTAATGATGTTCGTAATGATGTTGAGCGTATTCAGGAATTATACAGACGCACAGGTAATTATTCAGCTTCTGTTACACCAGAGGTCATTTCTCTGGATCAAAACCGCATTAATTTGATTTTTAATATTGATGAGGGTTCAAAAAGCACAATCCAATCGATTAAATTTATTGGAAACACAGCGTTTGATGATTCTGATCTCAGAACCGTTTTATCGTCAAAGGAAGAGCGTTGGTATCGCTTTTTATCATCTGACGACCGCTATGACCCTGACCGTATTGCCTTCGACCAAGAATTATTACGTCGTTTTTATTTAAAAAATGGATATGTTGATTTTAATATGGTGTCCTCAAATGTTGAATTAGACCCTGATAATGATGCATTTTTTATCACTTTTACTGTCAATGAGGGTGAGCGTTATAAGGTTAATTCTGTCGCTGTCGATACATCACAGCTACGCAATGTTGATAACTCTGTCTTGGAGGAAAAATTAACATTAAGTGATGGTGACTGGTATTCATCCGATGAAATGGAAGCATCGGTTGACGCGTTAACAAATTCATTGGGTGATATGCAATATGCATTTGCCCGTATTCGCCCTGATATTGACCGTAATGTTGAAAACAACACACTTGATATTACTTTCCGTGCCCAAGAAACACAGCGCGTTTTTGTTGAGGAAATTAATATCAAAGGAAATGTCCGCACGCTTGATAAGGTTATTCGTCGTGAATTTGATGTTGTTGAGGGCGATCCATTCTCATCAACAAAGGTTGCCAAAGCAGAAAAAGATATTCAGGCATTGGACTTCTTTAACAATGTTGTCGTGAGGCCAAAACCTGGTTCATCACCGGACCAAACAATTATTGATGTTGAAATTGAAGAAAAATCAACTGGTGAAGTATCAATCGGTGCTGGTTTCTCAACTGCCGACGGCCCATTGGCTGACCTGCGTATCCGTGAGCGCAACTTCCTTGGTAAAGGGCAAGATGTTTTACTCTCAACAACAATTGCAGGAGAGAGAACCGAATTTGATTTATCGTTCACTGAACCTTATTTCTTTAATCGCGATTTGGCCGCTGGTGTCGATTTATTCCATATCACACGTGATTTGCAGGATGAGAGTTCCTATGACCAACAAACAACAGGTGGCGCATTGCGTCTTTCATACCCGCTAACACAAAAATTGCGTCAAACATTAAAATACAGACTACAAAGTAATGATATTGATAATGTTGATGCCGATGCGTCTCGTATTATTCGTGACCAAGAAGGCCAACGAACAACATCTGCAATATCTCAATCCTTAGTTTATAATAATCTCAATAATACATTGGTTCCTACAGACGGCTATCGCCTATGGTTTGATACTGAACTGGCTGGGCTTGGTGGTGATGCAAAACATATTTCAGCCAAAACAGGGGGATCTTATTTTTATCCTGTCGCCAAAAAAGTGACGTTTAACAAGTTATTTGAGCTTGGAGCGATTGAAGGGTATTCTGACGAAGATGTTCAAATCAATGAACGTTATTTTATCGGAAGCAAATCATTGCGTGGATTTGAATATGGTGGTTTAGGGCCACGTGATTTGGACACTGATGACTCTTTAGGTGGAAATTTATTCTATCGTGGAACGGCTGAATTAACTTTCCCAACAGGTTTGCCAGAAGATTTGAATACAAAGGCTCATTTCTTTTCTGACTACGGAAGTTTGTGGGATTTAGATTCTCCAACAGGGAATATCGGGGATGAATCATCCTTACGTGCATCGGTTGGTGTCGGTGTTTCATGGTTATCACCTCTGGGGCCAATCCGTGTTGATTTGGCGACACCTATCCTAGAGGAAGATTACGATAAGGATGAAATTTTCCGCTTTGATTTTGGAACACGTTTTTAGGATATAATAACAATGAAAAATTTTACATTAACATTTTTGATGGCTTTAGTAGTGCCGTTCTCTCTTATGGCGAATGAAGTTGTAAAGCCATTATCCATCGCCGTTGTTGACGTACAACAATTGATGAATGAATCAAAAGCGGCAAAATCCATTCAGTCTCAGGGCAAGGATCTTCGCAAAAAATACCAATCTAAAATTTCAAAAATTGAGGATAGTCTTAAATCAGCAGAAAAAAAGGTTGTTGATGCAGGTAAAGAACAAAATCAAGAAAAATTCATCGAATCACGCAAGGATTTTCAAAAGGAATTAATTGAAAGTCAAAAAAAATTACGGGATTACAATAAAAATCTTGATGAGGCGATTGCTAAGGCTCTCAATGAATTAAAAGATGAAATAATCAAAATTGTCGATGATATGACGGTTGAAAATAACTACGACCTTGTTATTACTCGCGCCGACGTCATTAATGTCTCAAAAAATATTGATATTACCGCGGATATAATGAACAAATTGAATAAATCTCTATCCAGCATCAAAGTAAAAGATTAATTGAGGCATGGTGGATCAAAGATTTCATTCTAATCATGGTCCGCTATCTTTAGGTTTTATTGCCGATCAATCAAACTGTACCCTTTCTCCTGAATTTAGAGATATTGAAATTCAAGATGTTGCGTCATTATTATCTGCGGGTGATGGTGATTTAGCCTTCATGGACAATGTGAAATATAAATCTGATTTACCAAAATCTAAGGCGACGGCCTGTATCATGTCTGAAAAAATGGTTAAATTTGCGCCTGAGGGTATGATCTGTTTAATTTCTGAATCGCCTTATAAATCTTATGCCTTGGCGGCAACATTGCTCTATCCAACCAAAACCCCAAGTGAAACATTTATTCATCCCACTGCCTTTATTGACGATAATGTTGATATAGGTGAGGGAGCTATTATTGAGGCAAACAGCGTCGTTATGGCTGGTGTTCAAATCGGTAAAAACTGTCATATCGGTGCGAACGTCACAATCACTCATTCCATTATTGGCGACAATGTTCGCATTCATAACGGTGCGCGCATTGGACAGGATGGATTTGGTTTTGCAATTGACGCTACGGGATGTGTTCCTGTTCCTCAATTAGGGCGTGTTCAGATAAAAGATAATGTTAATATTGGTGCCAACACATGTATCGATCGAGGCTCAGGGCCAGATACTGTAATTGGTGCAGGGACAATCATCGATAATTTAGTGCAAATCGCTCATAATGTCAAAATCGGCAAAGGGTGTATTATTGTCGCTCAGGTAGGAATTTCGGGAAGTACAGAAATTGCCGATTACTGTGTATTTGGTGGTCAATCTGGTGTTGCAGGGCATTTAAAAATTGGAATGGGTGTTCAGGTCGGCGCACAATCTGGCGTGACCAAGGATGTCGAGGCTGGTCAAAAACTCATGGGTTTCCCTGCACGGCCAATTCGCGAATTTTGGCGCGAGATGGCACAAATAAAAAAACTCTTGTCAAAATAGCAATATAACCCCATATTCCATAGATTATGACAGACGTAAAAGACATTATCGACGTAAATCAAATTCAGGGTCTTATTCCTCATCGCTATCCATTTTTATTGATAGATCGCATGGTTGATGTTATTGAGGGGAAATCCGCAACAGGCATTAAAAATGTGTCGTTTAACGAGCCACATTTCCAAGGACATTTTCCACAATTCCCAATTATGCCGGGTGTTCTCATTGTTGAGGCCATGGCGCAAACATCGGGCGCACTGGTTGTAAAAACATTGGGTGAAAAGGCCAAGGGCAAAATTGTGTTTTTCATGTCGATCGAAGAAGCCAAATTTAGAAAGCCCGTTGTTCCGGGCGATGTTCTTTATATCCATACAGAAATCATCCGTGGACGTGGTGCTATTTGGAAATTCAAAGGCGTCGCCAAGGTTGATGATAATATTCATGCAGAGGCGATATTCACCGCCATGATCATGAACGAAGATGGCTCAAAACCTGATCTGTAACCTTATGGTCTTTGAATCTTTACAAACTTTAACATTAATAGAATTACTTTTCCATGTTGGTTTAGCAGCTGTTTTAGGCTGTTTACTAGGTCTTGATCGCGACCTTAAAAATAAACCAATTGATTTTCGCGCTTATATGATTGTTTGTGTTTCAACATGCCTAGTTGCAATTTTAGGTCAGGAGCTTTACGCAACATATGCGCAAGAAGATAATTTTGTTTCATTAGATTTAGGTAAGATCATATCAGGCGTTTTGACGGGTATTGGATTTTTGGGTGCTGGAGCAATATTACGAGATAAAAGTGATAATAGAATAGTCGGAACCGCAACAGGGGCAAGCATATGGGGGGCATCAATTATTGGTTTGTGTATCGGTTTTGGTTATATAACAATTGCTATAATAGGGTTTTTATCAATTTTTATTATATTGATTGGAATTGGATATAGTCGTTATCTTATTGAAGGTAAAAAGGACACGGAATAATTTTTGTGTAACTCTATGAAACTTGACGTGTCTTTATTTCGACACTCGAATATATGATAAAACAAACATGAATAACTCTATCCATCCAACTGCAATTATTAACGAAGGTGCACAAATTGGTGATAATTGTAATATCGGTCCTTATTGCGTTATTGGTGCACAGGTCGTGTTGGGCGATAATTGCACCCTTCAATCGCATGTTGTGATCGACGGTGACACACATATTGGTGATAGATGTGAAATATTTCCATTCGCATCGATCGGCACAAAACCACAGGATTTAAAATATAAGGGTGAGCCAACAAAGTTGAGAATTGGCGCGCGCAATAAAATTCGTGAGCAAGTTACAATCAATCCTGGAACAATTGGTGATAAATCACTAACCCAAATCGGTGATGATAACTTATTGATGATTGGCGTCCATATCGCCCATGATTGCGTGATTGGTAATGGAAATGTCTTTGCCAATAACGCCACAATGGCGGGTCATGTTCATGTTGGTAATCACGTTGTCATTGGTGGGTTATCGGCCGTCCATCAATTTTGTCGTATTGGTGATTATGCCATGATTGGTGGTATGTCGGGTGTTGAAAATGATGTTATTCCTTATGGACTCGTCATGGGTGAACGCGCCCGATTGGCGGGACTAAACCTTGTTGGCCTTGAACGCCGAGGATTTGAAAAATCAGATATTCAGACGTTAATGAAGGCGTTTAAACAATTGTTTCTTGGTAAAGACGGCACGTTTAAGGAACGAATGGAACAGGTTGCGAATGATTATAAAGATAACGAGACCGTTTCATTTATGATTAATTTTGCTAACACTGAAAATTCACGTCCGTTATGTCAGCCGAAATAAGTCCAGTTGGAATTTTAGCGGGCGAGGGTGCATTGCCGATCCAACTGGTTCAACATTGCCGCAATAATAATATTCCTGTTTGCACAGTTCAATTTGACGGATGCACCTATAGTGACTTTCCTAACATTCCAATTTTACAAACAAAAATCGAACGTGTCGGTGAAATTTTTAAATTTTTTAAAAAAAATAATGTTCATAATGTTGTCATGATTGGCAATTTACAACGACCCGATATTGCATCCCTGCGACCTGATATGAAGGGTTTAAAAACTCTATTATCTATTGGCAAAAATTTCTTAAAAGGTGATGATAATTTGCTTCGATCACTGCGCAAAGAAATTGAGAAAGAGGGATATATGGTTCGTGGAATTGATTATTATTTGACGAATTTGATTGCAGATAGCGGTCAATTGACACGCACGCCGTGTAAATGCAATTTAAATGACGCTATTTTAGAGGCATTGCGCTATGGCGAGGATGATAAGGGACAATCAATTTTATTGCATAATGATGGCACCTATTCATACGAAACACGGGATGGCACAACATCATTGATTCAAAAATATGGACGCAAAGGGTCAATTTTAATTAAAATGGTAAAACCTCAACAAGACCCTGATTTGGATCGTCCTACCGTTGGTTTAGATACATTAAAGGCATTGCACGCTCAACAATGTGTTGGAATGGCTGTACAAGCCAATGGTGTGCTCTTGGTTGATAAAGATGATATGATTGCCTGTGCCAATGACCATAATTTATTTATCGAGGCCATAAATGTCCCATAATAAAAACATTTTCATTATTGCTGGTGAAGAATCAGGCGATGTTCTTGGTGGGAGATTAATGTCCGCGTTACATCAAAAAGGATCATTCTCGTTTCATGGCATTGGTGGACAATCCATGAAGGGGCAGGGATTGAATTCCCTATTTTCAATGACTGATTTATCGGTGATGGGATTATTTGAAATTCTTCCGCGTTTGCCCAAATTGATAAAACGCATTAATCAAACTGTGGCGGATATTATTGAGAAAAAACCTGATATTGTCATCACAATTGACGCTCCTGATTTTTCAAAGCGTGTTGTGAAAAAGGCGCGTAAACAATGCCCCAATACAAAATTCATTCATTACGTTGCCCCAACCGTATGGGCATGGAGAGCAGGGCGTGCAAAGACGATGGCTGGCCTTTATGATGGTTTAATATGTCTGTTACCGTTTGAACCACCTTATTTTGAAAAAGAAGGTCTGCGTGCTCAATTTTGTGGGCATCCGATTATTGAGACAATTGATAATACGGTTCAAGAACGGCCTAACGATAACATTCTTATCCTTCCTGGCTCTCGATCAGGCGAAATAAAGCGTATGGCACCTATTTTCGCTGAAACATTTATGCGCATGAAGGCAATGAATCCCGATCTAAAGGCCGTTATACCCGCACTGCCTCATCTTAAAGACTCGATTGATGATCACTTTTTTGGTATGGATGTGACCTATATTGACCCGAAAACGCGATATAATGCATTTAAAACGAGCCCTTTTGCGCTCGCCACATCAGGCACAGTCGGCCTAGAATTAGCCGTTGCACAATGCCCACATGTGATTGCGTACAAGATGAACTCATTGACTTGGTGGGTATTGAAACGCGTTGTAATGGTGAAATATGCCCATTTGGTCAATGTCATGGAGGGCAGGGAGGTTATCCCAGAATGCATTCAAAATGAATGTACGGCAGATAATATCATGGATGCGGTCGTTAATTATCCAAATCCAAACCTATCCGCTGTGCGTGACAAATTGACAGGGACAGACACAAAAACGCCCCCCTCAATGCAGGCGGCGGAATTTATTTTAAGTTTTTTTAGTAAGGATTAATTACTGAGATTTTAATTGCCTTCACAAAAAAGGGCAAGTTCCTCACCAACAAGTTCATTTCCATTGCATTTTTCATCAATCATGCATTGCCCTAAATCATCGTGGACTTGAAATGGAAAATCTTTAACAATCCCTTTTACCATTTTACAGCTAAATGGAAATTTGAGGTGAGAATATTTTATTTGTCTATTTACCTTTGTTATTCTCTCACCCTCTACAGGCATGTAATGCCCCGATAATGCGCTTGCAATCACGGTACCTTGTGCGTATGGATTTTTCTCTAGTGCAGAGTAATACATCAGGGCATGACCATTAGGAATTAAATTTTTATCATCCCCTGTTATAAATTCATGTGCCATATAATAAAAATGATATCCCACACGTTTTCTTAGCTCAGCCTTAAAACCTAAGTAGCCTGTCATTAAGGTAACTAAAACACCCAAGGCAAAGCCTATTATTAAATAAAATATCGCTTTTTTCATTTACCGTTTATCAATACTCACATAATCTCTCTTAGCTGGGCCTGTGTAAAGCTGTCTTGGACGGCCAATTTTTAATGTTGGTTCCTCGATCATTTCTTTCCATTGTGCAACCCATCCAACGGTACGGCCAACGGCGAATAGAACCGTGAACATATCCTCGGGGAAACCCATGGCCTTCAGGATAATTCCTGAATAGAAATCAACATTGGGAAATAATTTGCGTTCTTTAAAATATTCATCTTTAAGCGCAATTTTTTCCAATGCACGAGCGACATCCAATAACGGGTCACTGACACCCAATTCATCCAAAACGGCGTCACATGAGGCCTTTAATACGCCTGCGCGTGGGTCCATATTTTTATAAACACGGTGCCCAAAACCCATTAAACGGAATGGATCGTCTTTATCTTTGGCGCGTTCAATGAATTCAGGGATACGGTCAACCGTCCCAATTTCACGCAACATCGCCAAAACGGCTTGGTTTGCACCACCATGTGCGGGTCCCCAAAGGGATGTAATACCACTGGAAATACATGCAAATGGGTTGGCCTGTGATGATCCCGCCAAACGCACAGTCGACGTTGATGCATTTTGTTCGTGGTCGGCATGGAGGATCAAAATTTTATCCATTGCCTCAGCCAAAACTTTACTCACCTTGTAAGGTTCAGCGGGTAGAGCAAAACACATATGCAGGAAGTTTTCGGCATAATTCAAATCATTGCGCGGATACACAAAGGGTTGCCCGATTGAATATTTATAGGCCATTGCCGCTAATGTCGGAATTTTGGCAATCAAACGATGTGCCGAAATCTCACGTTGTTTCGGATCCCAAATATCAAGTGAGTCATGATAGAACGCGGCCATTGCACCAACAACGCCACACATGACGGCCATCGGGTGGGCATCACGACGAAAGCCCGTGAAAAATTTATGCATTTGTTCATGCACCATCGTATGGTATGTGACGTTGTGCGTAAAGTCGGCCAATTGCTTTTTATTAGGTAAGTCACCTTCAAGGAGCAGATATGCCACCTCTAAAAACGTTGAATTATCTGTTAATTCTTCAATCGTATATCCACGATGCATTAATATACCTTCGTCACCATCAATGAATGTCAGGCGCGATTTACATGATGCGGTGGATGTATAGGCAGGGTCAAATGTAAAATGACCTGTTTCTGAATAGAGTTTACGCACGTCAATAACGCTTGGCCCCTCAATACCATCCAAAACAGGCAGTGTATATTCTTCGCCTGTTTGATCGTTTTTTAATGTAAATGTCTTATCGGTTTTCATTTTGTATTCCCCAATCTTTGAATAAAGAAGTTATAGATGCGAATCATTGTGCGCGTAATGTCTTAATCAAAGGTTAAGGGAGTCGTATGGTGAAGTGAATTATTTTATCGCGTTCTGAATGCGTTTAACCGTTTCATCTTTACCCAATGATGATGCAATATTAGGCACAGAAGGACTTTGTCCACGGCCTGTTAATGCGGCACGCAATGGCATGCCAACCTTGCCATACTTGCCTTCAAAACTTTCATCCACAATATTTTGCACAGAGTTTTGCACAGATTCCGCAGTAAAATCAGTAAGATCCGAAAATGACTTCATAAGACACTTTAATGCATCTTGTCCATTATCAATGGCGTTTTGTGCCTTTTCTTCATAGGTCACGGGTTCGATATAAATCTTCGCATCATGCACCAAATCATTTAATGTGACGGCACGTAATTTTAATTCTTCCATCCCCGCCAATAACCATGATTTTTGTTGGTCATTCACATCGCCAACATGACGTTTTAAAACGATATCAACCAATTCGGCATTATCCATGTGGTGAATATAATGTGCGTTCACATCATCTAGCTTTTTAAAATCCATTCGGGCAGGGGATTTGTTAATACCCTCCAACGTGAACCATTCTAACAATTGCTCACGGCTAAAAATTTCATCATCGCCGTGGCTCCACCCTAAACGCGCCAAATAATTGACCATGGCATCAGGCAGATACCCCATATCATCATATTCGGTAACACTTAATGCGCCATGACGTTTGGATAATTTCGCACCATCATCACCGTGAATCATCGGCATATGGGCGTAAACGGGGATGTCCCATCCCATAGCCTCGATAATAACCTTTTGGCGGAATGTGTTGGTTAAATGGTCATCACCACGAATAACATGTGTGACACCCATATCATAATCATCAACAACCACGGCCAACATATAAGTTGGCGTACCATCGGATCGTAGGATAATAAAATCATCCAATTGTTTCGACGGGATTGTAACATCGCCCTGAACTTGGTCTTTGATTGTGATATCGCCGTCTAATGGTGCTTTTATGCGGATGACGGGATTTATCCCTTCAGGTGGTGTCGCGTCATTATCGCGCCATCTGCGGTCATATCCGAATCCTTTTTCACGCATTTCGGTTAATTCCTCGGGTGAGCAGTAACATTTATAAGCCTGCCCCTTGGCGAGTAATTCATGCGCGACATCAATATGACGTTGTTCATTATGTGTTTGATAGATAATTTCACCATCATAATCAAGGTTGAGCCATTTCATACCATCAATAATGGCCTGAACCGCCTCGGGCGTTGAGCGTTCTTTATCCGTATCCTCGATACGCATCAACATCTTTCCGCCATTGGCGCGGGCAAAAGCCCAATTAAAAAGCGCGGTTCGCGCACCACCAATATGGAGGAAACCAGTTGGAGAAGGGGGGAAACGTGTGATAATTTGTGTCATGGGTTTTTATACCGCTAACATGTGTGATATCCAAGTTATTATTTTTTATGCGCTGCATCATGGAAAAACTCTTTGATAAATGGCTAAATCTGATAAAAACATAGCAAATAATTAATTATAAAGAGTTTGAAAATGCCAATAGAGATTTTAATGCCAGCCCTAAGCCCAACGATGACAGAGGGTAAATTGGCCAAATGGGTTAAGAACGAAGGCGACACCGTCGAGGCCGGTGATGTGATTGCCGAAATCGAAACGGACAAGGCCACAATGGAGGTTGAGGCCGTTGAAGAAGGCACAATCGGAAAAATTCTTATCCCCGCCAATACAGATGGCGTTGCCGTGAATACGCCAATCGCGATTTTGTTGGAAGAGGGCGAGAGCGCGGATGACATTAAAGACGACCCCTCATCCGCCGCTGTCGCGGCACCTTCTCCCAAGGGAGAAGGGAAAGGCGATGTAACTCCCTCTCCCTCGGGAGAGGGCTGGGGTGAGGGGCAGGCGCAAGCCATCAATACACCTGTTCGTAAAACACAAAATGTGAATACTGGCGGGCGCGTATTCGCATCGCCATTGGCGCGTCGTATGGCGAATGAGAAGGGGTTAAATCTTTCTCAAATTGATGGATCTGGCCCTCATGGGCGTGTTGTGAAGGCGGATGTTGAGCATGCAAAACCTGCTGGTGTACAACGTGCGACATCATCAGGGCCAAATGCGCGTGCGCTTGCCGATATGTTGGGTATGGCTTATGAAGTTGAACCCGTTTCAAAAATGCGCGAAGTGATTGCGGATCGTTTGACCGAATCAAAACAAACCGTTCCTCACTTTTACCTGACGGTTGAATGTCGCATCGATGATTTAATGGAAACGCGTAAACAAGTGAACGCGCAGGCCGATGGCAAATATAAATTATCCGTGAATGACTTTGTCATTAAGGCCACGGCAATGGCGTTACAAGATGTGCCGGGTGCGAATGCGTCATGGTCAGATGATGTGATTATCAATTACGAGAACTCTGATATATCTGTTGCCGTTGCAACACCAAATGGTTTGATTACGCCG
>CAYGLI010000015.1:0-30515 GCA_964350795.1 uncultured Micavibrio sp. | reverse complement strand
TTGGAAAGAGTCAGAGGATTGGGAAGAGTTATTTCGACAATATCATGACATGTTGATGCCCAATAATGAAGTCGAAATATCTTGTGTTATAAACGGAAGCACAGCTGATCTTCATTTTAACATGGTTGGACAAAAGTTAGCTGTTCCAGACACTTCCGATACTAAATTTCATACTTTTCCAAAAAGAAAAATGAAGCCTAAGCCGCTAGATTAAAACTTATTCATTAAAGCGCCTTTCGCTAAAGTCCTTTAAATCTTAAGTGCACTCATTGCATGAACTTTTATATTATATAAGGCGACCCAGAGAAATAATCCCTGAATCGTCCCATAGAAATTATTCAGTTGGTGTAAACGGCAATGATGAATGATGAACATTAATGCGTAATTTGCCTACGTCATCTTTCATATATCCAAATGTGTATTCCACCTTTGTTTCGGTTGTTTCACCAACAGGGGTAAAGAAATAATTACCCATGGCCATTGCGGAATCTGAATCCGTTATGATTTGTTGTTCACCAAACCACACATTCGACCATGGTTTAATGGCAAATCCAGTGTCTTCGGCAATGTCACCACCAACGAAATAGGATAGTGCCTGATCATATGTTTCGCGGAATTGTGATGATTTTGTGTCACAGAAATTTATTCCACCGTAACGGATTTTGCCAAATTCCTTGGTTGGTCGACGTCTGTGCCTTTAATCACGGCAACGTGATAGGCCAATAATTGTACGGGGATAGAATATAAAATTGGGGCAACAAACGGGTGTACGTCTTCTAATTCAAACGACCAAACGCTGTTATCTTTAAGTGACGCGCATCCTTTAGCATCGCTGATTAAAAACACTTTTCCACCGCGCGCCACGGATTCTTGAATGTTACTGGCGGTTTTTTCAAATAATGGGTCGTTATGTGGTGCCAAGGTCACGATCGGTACATTATCGTCTATCAATGCAATTGGCCCATGTTTCATTTCTCCTGCGGCGTATCCTTCGGCGTGGATATAGGATATTTCCTTTAATTTCAACGCACCCTCCATCGCCAGAGGGTATAATGTTCCACGGCCGATATATAAAACATCCTGTGCCACGGCAATATCCTTGGCGATGTTTTTGATCGATTCATCGTGGTTTAATAATGTTGATGCCATTGACGGGACATGGCGCAACGCCTCGGACAATTCAATTTCCTTGGTTTTATCAATCGCGCCATTTTCACGCGCCCAACCAATCGCCAAACAGGCCAAAGTGGTGAGTTGTGTCGTAAATGCCTTGGTCGATGCGACGCCAATTTCAGGGCCGGCAAGCGTATGCAAAACGTGATCGGATTCACGCTCAATCGTTGATTCAATTGCATTTAAGATCGATAAAATTGTTTGACCTTGAGATTTGGCGTAGCGCAAGGCCTCTAACGTATCCAATGTTTCACCAGATTGTGAAATAAATAATGCCACACCGTCTTTTGGCATCGGCGCCTCGCGATATCTAAATTCGGATGCAATGTCCAATTCCACGGGAATGCGCGCAATTTGTTCAAACCAATATTTGGCAACCATACCCGCATAAAATGCCGTTCCACATG
The DNA here is from genome assembly GCA_964350795.1 of uncultured Micavibrio sp. Lineage (GTDB taxonomy): Bacteria > Pseudomonadota > Alphaproteobacteria > Micavibrionales > UBA1664 > UBA1664. Next base: position 28,935 of record CAYGLI010000015.1, on the reverse strand, counting down.
CAATGATTGTTACACGCGGTGCATTGGCCAACGCCAAAATTTCAGGCGGCAATGCCACCGCATTTGTTGATGGGTTAATAAAGGCATTCAACGTATCTCCAATCACGGCGGGTTGTTCATATATTTCCTTTAACATGAAATGCGGATATTCACCCTTGCCCATCACCGCACCGCTTTGTGCACTGGCACGTACGGGACGTACAATATTATCATTTGTCGCGTCATAGATGCGGACGCTGTCGCGTGTTAGGACAACGCGATCTCCATCCTCAAGAAAAGAAATTTTATTTGTTAAGGGGGCAAGTGCATAAGAATCAGATGCCAAATACATTTCGCCATCGCCATAACCAACGGCAAGCGGTGTCCCCTGGCGAGCGCCAATCATTAAATTGTCTTCGCCTGCAAAAATAAGCGCAAGGCTGTATGCACCCTCAAGCCTATCAAATGTTTTATTGGCCGCGGTGTATGCATCATCACCTTGATTCATATAATGGGTTGCCAATTGCGCGACCACTTCTGTATCAGTTTCGCTTTCGAATCTGATTTGAAATTCCGCTAATTCCGATTTTATATCCTTATAATTTTCAATGATACCATTATGCACAACCGCAACCTTTTCTGTGGCATGCGGATGTGCGTTTGTTGTGTTGGGCAAACCATGTGTCGCCCACCGCGTATGACCAATACCGATTGTGCCGCCAAGGGCATTGTCATTCAAAACGGATTCCAAATTCACAATTTTACCCTCGGCACGGCGACGATCAATGTGGCCTTTATCATTCAATGTCGCCACCCCCGCAGAGTCGTACCCACGATATTCAAGGCGTTTCAGCCCCTCAATTAATGACGGTGTTGCCTGTGCCTTACCAATAATTCCAACAATTCCACACATGTTTATTTGCTACTTTCTTCTTTTTCTAAATTCTCGATATAATATCTGATTTGGTCTTGATGGCATGAGATCATAACCCGAAACCCAAATCCACGGGCGTTATTATCACTTAATGTTAGTGACCGTGTATCATAGAGCGCGATAATATAATCATCGCCCACGGTAAATTCATTCCCACATGCGGCGGTGACATTGTTAAAATTTGCCGTGATGGCGGAAGGTATATTGTTACCCTTTATGACATCGATAATATCAATTTTCAACATAGGGCCTGTATCACTAAAACCATTGGATGATGATGTGACAGTACCCTTTATAATAATATCCGCCTCTTGATAGGATACCATTCCCTGATCCATTGATGGTGAAACACATCTACAGGCCAATGCAGGAAAGGCAAGCAAACATAGAAAAATTGAAAGACAAGCAAAGCGCATATTTTAATCCTGTGTCTTTTTATTTTTTGCACGGTAACCAGATGCCCAACCGCTTAAATTTCTCTGTTTTTGGCGTGCAACGGCCATGGCATCGGCCTCAATATCTTTTGAAATCACACTGCCTGCCGCAACCATTGCGCCGTCGCCAATATTGACAGGTGATATAATTGTCGCGTTCGATCCCACAAAAACACCTGTGCCTGTTGTCGAGACATGTTTGTTAAATCCATCATAATTGGCAAAGACAGTCCCCGCACCAATGTTTGATTTCTCACCAATAATTGCGTCACCGATATAGGATAGATGTTTGGATTTTGCGCTGTCCTTGAATTCGGATCGATTCACCTCGATAAAATTACCGACCGTGACATGGTTACCAATTTTTGATTGAGGACGAATACGCGCAAAAGGACCGATGGATGTGTTATTACCAATATCTGCGCCCTCAATATGGCTGAATGCATGTATGTGTGTGTTATCGCCAACACATACACCATTGCCAAACACAACATTTGGTTCAATCACAACATCCGTTCCAAATTGTGTGTCCATTGATAGAAACACACTGTCAGGATCAATCATTGTGACGCCATTATCCATGGCCTGATCACGCAAATGACACTGCATAATAAATTCGGCCTCGGATAATTGAATACGCGAATTCACACCCATCACCTCGTTTTGACTCGTGATTAAGTATCCACATTCCACACCATCATCTTTTGCGACGGACACAATATCCGTTAAATAATATTCGCCTTGTGTGTTGTTATTATTGATTTTGTCCAACCAATCAAACAGACGTTTTCCATCGACACAATAAATACCCGCATTACACAAATTAACCTGTCGTTGCGCGTCTGTTGCATCTTTTTCTTCAACGATATTTGATACAACATGATTATCCGTCATTAACCGCCCATAACCATAAGGGTCATCCGCCTCAAACCCTAAAATCGCCAACCCAGTTTTTTGTGCTGTTTCATACAGTGCCTGCAAGGTTTCCGTTTGAATGAGAGGACCATCACCGTATAAAATAAAGATATAGCCATCAAAATTTTCCAGCTCCGTACGTGCCGCCTTTACCGCATCACCTGTCCCCAATTGTTCTGATTGCACCACCGTTTTATGCAGGGCAACTGCCGCCGCCAATTCCGGCATGTTAGGGCCAATCACAATTGTGATATCGGTATCCACGCATGCATCAATCACATGATAAATCATCGCCTTACCCGCGATTTTATGCATGACCTTTGGCAAGCTTGATTTCATGCGTGTGCCCTTGCCCGCGGCAAGAATGATAGAAGCCGTATTTTTATTCATCACAATAGTTTAATGATGAAATACGGCAAGGCCAAGGCCTTTCCCTCTCACACGGTGTTACAGGTGGTTTCATATTTAAATTGACAAATAGTAATTATAACCTTATAATATATGAAAATTAAAGGATTGAAAATGAATCAAGAACAAGCAAACACTATTATAAGGCATATTCGCGCCAACAAAGATGCAGATTTAGCGTCTGATGATTTTGTACCATTTAAAACATCAACGACAACGGGTTATATTCCATCAAAATTGGTTGATTATTTCATCGAAACAGGTGATTTCGAATTTGATGGTAAAACATTAAAATTTGTCGATGGTATAAATGATTTCGTAATAAAATCTGCCGTCATGAATACAGTACGTGATGCAATGATAAAGGCCGATGCCATTAAAGAAAAACCAAAACATTGGGCTGATGAAGAATTGGTAGTCGGGGGTGACGATCGCTTAACAAATCCCGAATTTAAAATTGATCGCGCTTATTATTATGCTTTCGGCTTCGATTTGGACGCCGTCTCTATTCAAATGTCCTACAAGAAAAATGGGCAGGATTTTATCATACTACAAAGACGTGGATCTGGTGTTTTAGAACCTGGCACGTTGGATTTTGCCGCAGGTGGCGCCGTGAAATACCCTGAATCATCGCCACAAGAGGCAGTGATTGCACAAATTGCGCAGGAAATTGGCGCAGATCAAAAAAAATTAAATGAGCATGCAGCCCACACGTCGACTGTTTATCTTAATCGTATTATTAAGAATGAATTTAATGACGTTAGCTTTAATTGCCGTGAAGCATCGCGTATTCCACTTTATGATATCAAATTATCTCCTGAGCAAGCAGAAGTGATTTTACCGCGTACAGATAATATGGAAGTTGATGGATTTATTGCCGCAACGCCAGAGCAAGTAATTGAATATTGCGCCAATGGTGAAATTTCACCCGTCATGGTACAATCATTTATGGCGTCATTAATTGCAACTGGCTTAATGCCGGAATCGGAATTCGTATCAGAAATAAAAACCGCACTTGCAGAAAACGGTGGATGCGTTTTTGTTGAAAAACCATCTGGGACAAAACCAAGCTCCATCATAAGACCCTAACTATTTATGTCCTTCAAATGCATAATCATTGTGCCGTAATTGGTTTTAATTTGAAATCGCACAGGGATGGGGGGCATGTCATCACGGACCTTACCAAACCACAGGCGTGGTAACTGCCCGTTATCCTTGGCTTGTTCTTGAATACTCATCCATCCGCGTTTTTTCTCACGCCATTTCCCTGCAACAGGGATAATTTCAACTTCGCAAATTTCTGCTTCACCTTCAAAGGCGGAGTATTTGCTTTTTTTAACCATGCTTTTGCCTTGTGATCGAAAGGCCATGTCGAAACGGCGTTTACCGTCCAAGGCAGGTTGCGTGGTTTCACATGTTGGATTATTCATTACACGAAACATCGCCGACAACATGTCAGTTGGTGTATCCACGAGAACATCATCTGGTGGCATTTTATCAATGATCTCACCATCGCTTTTGATACGATTATGTGATTTTAACGTGCCATCCTTATTAAAAACAAACACTGTATTTTCAGTGTCACCACGCCACGTACTTGCGAAATTATGGTTTAATGGGGTTGATTGAGCCCCCTTATTGACGCCATCCGAATTTAACACCCCTGCCCACGGTGCAAGCGTACCGAGCATCCCCGCAGTTTTCAAATTCATGTTCAAATCATATACGGTATCCGTCACCGTGTATGTTCCATCAATTTCAACCACATTGAAACCACCCGCGTATAGGCCATATGTGACCTTGAGCGGTTCCACCGCCCCAACTGTTAATGGAAATAAAATCAACAACAGTGCGCTTATAATACTCTTCATACCTTTAACTATAACTGCCTATTAAGGCAATTTCCTGACCACCTAATCCTTGTTTGAATTGTTTGATACCTTCGGTTTCGTCACTATGTCCGCCCAAATCAAATTCTTGGATGTTTTTTTCTTTTAAAATTTTAATAGCCTGCCATAGCAATAAGTGATGCGCGCCTTTGTCACGACCATAAGGGGTTGTCCACCCCACCTGATATGTTGCGCCATTGCCGTGTGTAAAAATAAGGATAGAGGCAATAATCTCATCATCCTCGGTCGCATTCAGGATAATGCATTCACGATTCATCGTTGCGAATTTTGCCAAAGATGCCAAAAATTTTGGCGAAGCCCCCGCATATCCTTTTTCCATACGGTCAATCATATAATTTTGTAATAACGCGCCTAAACTCGACAGTTTTTCATCAATCTCAACGGTTAAGTTATTTTTTTCAGCCTTATTCACTATATTTCGCCAATTTTTCTTTAAATTTTTGCGTATTTCATCTAATTCTGAAGATAAATTAACTAAAAATGTTTTATATTGTGGTGATTTATTGATTTTTTTCCAATTTTTTAAGATAATGAGGTTATTTTTATCGCTATATTCAGGCATAAATCGTCTTTTTCGACCAAAACGATCAGGAAATTCAGTGTTTAATATGTCCGTAAAGGCCATAATATGCGATGCCTTACCAAAACCATCAAACCATAACGGCCCACGGTCGATGGATAGTCCATGAATGGCGTTACCGAATAATTTGACTTCTTGCATTTGCACAATGCCAGCATCTATACCATCAATTTTAATAAGGCCATGGCGGACACCCTGTTTATGAACCTCGCGCATTGCCTGCGCGTAATAATAGGATTGTAATAATGTTGAATGACGGCATTTTGCCGATAATTCATTCCACTGTACGCGTGTATATGTGTTCCATTCAATCGTGCAGATCATAGGATTATTCAACAATTGAAATATGAAGAATATTCGTAGCGCCAACAGTGCCAAATGGAACGCCAGCCGTTATCACCAATCGATCACCAGCCGATGCAAAATTTTTCATCTTTGCAATTTCGCAGGCTGAGCTGACCATCGCGCCAAAACTTGTTGCGTCTTTTGTCACAATGGGGCGCACACCATATGATAATGCCAAACGTCGTGCGGTTTTCTCACTTTCGGTCAGACATAAAATTGGTACGGTTGGACGATGGCGAGCGGTACGAAGGGTGGTTGACCCCGATGTTGTATAATTCACAATCGCTGCGGCATCAACATCCATCGCCATTTGATACGATGCGGCAGTCACAGAATCCCCAACATTCAACGTTTCAGTTTTTGGATGATCGGCATCCATAATCGTACGATAAAGTGTGTCACCCTCAACCGATTGCGCAATGCGATTCATCATGGATACGGCCTCAATGGGGTATTGCCCCGCCGCCGTTTCCGCCGATAACATCACACAATCTGCGCCATCATAAATGGCTGTGGCGACATCCGATGCCTCCGCCCTTGTCGGTTGTGGGCTTTCGATCATGCTTTCCAACATTTGAGTTGCAACGATCACGGGCTTACCAAGTGCACGACAGGCCCGTACAATACGTTTTTGCGCGGCGGGTACGTTTTCAGGTGGAATTTCAACACCCAAATCCCCACGTGCAACCATAATGGCATCGGTGAGTTTTAAAATATCATCCAAATCCTTTAGTGCATTTGGTTTTTCTAGCTTAACAATATGTTTTGCACGTCCATTGATGAGGTCTTGGCACATACGCACATCCTCGGCGGTTTGAACAAAACTTTGCGCGATCCAATCGGCGCCTAAATCTAGCGCGGTTTCCAAATCCTTCTTATCTTTTTCTGTTAAGGCGGGAATTGGCAATGTCACATTGGGTACATTCACGCCCTTATTATTTGATAAAACCTGCCCTGCGGTGATGGTCACAAGCAAGAAATCGTTTCCTTTTTCCTTAATCGTTACACGAACGCGACCATCATCCATCAATAATTGGTCACCAACATCAACGGCATCAATAATTTCAGGGTGAGGCAATTGCACGCGCGTTTCATCGCCCAATTCATCGGATAGATCCAGTCGTAAATCCTGTCCCACGGTCAAATTTATTTTTTTATCTTTAAACAGACCAACCCGTAATTTTGGCCCCTGCATATCGGCCACAATACCAATGGGGCGGCCTAATTCTGTTTCAATTTCACGGATCATATCAAAACGGCGTTTATGGTCGGCAGGTGTTCCATGTGAAAAATTCATCCGCACGTTATCCGCGCCGGCCTGTATCAATTTCATCAATACGTCTTTTGTATCGGATGCTGGGCCCAAGGTTGCAAGAATTTTAGTATGGCGATTGCGCTTTATTGTCATGATAGGTATAACGCTAACATGAATTTAATATTTCGGCTATTCGCTATTTGCATTGGGTATTTATTTCATAATGAAAAAATACAACCTATGGATATTTCATCCATAAATAGCCGTGTTTGGCCATTGGATTTGGATGCTAACATGCATATGAATAATGGTCGATATCTCTCAATCATGGATTTGGGACGATTGGATTTAATGGTGCGTATTGGTGTTGTGGGGCAGGTGATTAAAAACAAATGGATGCCTGTTTTGTCCGCCGCGACAATTCGATATCGCCTGCCCCTCAACCCGTTGCAAAAATTCCGACTAGAGACCAAAATCGCATGGTGGGATGACAAATGGTTTTACATTGAACAACGATTTGTGATTGTTGGGGGAAACAAGGACGGTGTTGTTGCGGCAATCGCCTTTGTCAAAGGTAGCCTTTATGACAGAAATAATAAACAAACTGTTCCAAGCCATGATTTAACAACAATGATGGGAATTATCGATATCCCAAAAAAACCAGATTATATTGAGGCATGGCAAAAAAGCGAAGCAGCCATGCGCGAATTAACGAAAGAAGCATTATAAAATGACACCAGCCGCAAGATACCAAGCCTCAATTGATTTATGGGATCGCATATCCATCGCGCGCGTGCCCATGGACGGAACCTGCGGCGATTATTTCCGCATGCGTCGTTATATCGGGTCGAAAGACCGCGCCGACATTGCAGAACGGGCGTATAACATGATGCGTGCCTATGCGCGTCTTCAATGGTGGTGTGATTATGTTGGTTTGGAAAAAACATCACGCTCGATGGTCATTGTAACGGCTGTTTTAATCGATAATATTACGGTTGGTGATTTACCAAATTATTTTAACGGCAATAAATATCATCCTGATGAATTAAGTGAGGCGGAGGTAACAGCCATTCAAAAATGTACATCCATTAACCATCCTGATATGCCCGATGATATTTTAACCGAATGCCCCCAATGGGCGTATGATCGATTAAAAAATGTTTTTGGTGATAATTACGCCCATGAAATGGCGGCCATGTTGACCCCTGCGAATTTAGATATTCGCGTGAACACAATTAAAATTGATCGCGGAAACGCCGGCAAATCATTAGAGGGTGATGATATTGAAACAGAGCCATGCCCATACAGCCCCGTTGGTTTGCGATTGAAATCAAAGGCATATTTGGCGCATTCAAAGGCCTTTAAAAAAGGATTAATTGAAATTCAGGATGAAGGGTCACAAGTGCTTGCACTTATATGTAACGCTCAACCTGGGATGCAGGTGTTGGATTACTGCGCCGGCGGTGGTGGGAAAACATTGGCGTTGGCCGCGCAAATGAAAGGCAAAGGACGTATCGTTGCGATGGATATTGATGACAAACGATTGGCCAAATCAAAACCCAGATTAACCAAGGCGGATGTGCATAATGTTGAATTACGCCCACTCAATAACGATACACACCGTAAATGGTTGCGCCGTCAAAAGGAAAAATTTGATGTTGTTTTAATCGATGCCCCTTGCTCGTCCTCTGGCACGTGGCGGCGCAATCCCGATTTAAAATGGCATCATTTTGGCCCTCAGCATAAAGATATTGAGGCCACGCAGGCTCAAATTCTAGATAGTGTTTGGGACAAGGTTAAAATTGGCGGGCGATTGGTTTATGCGACTTGTTCACTTTTTAAGGAAGAGAATGAAAACCAAGTTGAAACCTTTTTAAAAGCGCATGATAATTTCAAAATGATCCCGATGAACGATGTTTGGAATGAGTGCGAATTGCGCGGCGATTGCCCCGTAAGTACAGACATGTTGCGCCTCTCACCCCATAAAAATAAAACAGACGGATTTTTCGCCGCGGTTTTGGAGAGAGTGTCCTGATGAATATTTTATTTAAACCACAAAGGACACAAAGGAACATTGTGGTTCATCAATATTTATCTGTTTTTATTGTTTGTTTATTTCTAACTGGTTGCGCTGGTTTATCCATTTCACCTGAAATGCGGCAAATTTTGAATCGTGTTCAACCTGAAATGACGCAGGGGAATGTTTATGTTGGTGACCCTGTATTCATTCGTATTTTCAAGGAAGAGAATATTTTAGAATTATGGATGAAGGCCGATACAAGCCATCATTATACCCTTGTTAAAACATATGCAATTTGTAAATGGTCGGGGCGATTAGGGCCTAAATTTGCCGAGGGTGACCATCAAGCGCCAGAGGGTTTTTACGCAACAAATTTACAAAATCTAAATCCCAACAGCAAATATCATTTGGCGTTTAATATTCAATTCCCAAATGCGTATGATCGATCGAAGGGGCGCACAGGGACATTTTTAATGATTCATGGTGATTGCGTCAGTGAGGGATGTTACGCCATGACCGACCGATTGATGGAGGAAATATATATCCTCGTTGAACGTGCGTTACTTGCGGGTCAAACCGAAGTGCCCGTTCATATTTTTCCGTTTCGTATGACGCCCGAGCGATTAAAACAAGAATTCACCTCACCTTATTACCCGTTTTGGCGAAATCTGAAAGAGGGACATGATTATTTTGAACGCTCTGGCGTTCCACCATTATGGACGGTCACAAATGGTCGTTATGATTTTTATTAATTCTATGTGAGTTCAATATTTTATTTCAACGCTTCTAATAGTTTTTCTGCGCGTTGTTCATGATAGGTGATGATATTATCGAATTCTTGATCAATCGATGTAATAGATGACACCACCAAGTCAACATCATCAGGATTTTTATTGTCTTTTTTATCAGGCGAATCAACGGCATCCTCACCCGCGAAATCTTGTGTTGATTTCAAAAAATCAACCATGCGTGTATAATTATTTTCGGCGTCATCTATGGATAAAGGTGTATCAGTGCCATCACTTTCCAAATTAGAAAAATTAAAACTGTTCGTATCATTCGCGTTGGCATCAACGTCATTTAAAAACGATTGAATGTCAAACGTGGTATTTTCACGAATGATTTGCCCTAAATTCCCTTCGCCGTAAAATGCATTTATGCCATTTCCTGAAACAAAATTTTGTATAAGGGGGGCTCGGTTTGGCTGGCCACTTAAATCGCGATTATCTTCTTCACCACGACCGACATCACCAAAATTAGGATTGGATGGTAATGGAACAAAATTATCGACCTTTTCAACATTAATTGTAAATGTTTGATCAAACGTTCCGCCATTATTATCGTCGGTTCGGATTGTAACTGTATGAAATTCATCCGTTGCGAAACTTAATGTGTTGTTGAGTATCAATTCATTTCCAACAATCGCAAATTTTCCATCAGGGTCGGATGTAATGGCATAAGTGAATGTATCGCCTGGCAAATCAACATCTGATGTATTTAGATTCGCAATCTTAAATCCAGATACTTCTCTCTCGCTAACAACATCATTTGTTAGATTAATGCCCGTTGGTACATCATTAATTGGGTTAATTGTGATATCGAATGTATCGCTTGATAATATGATATCACCATCGGTCACCGTGAAGTCAAATGCATCGGTTGTTGTTTCCGACCCATCATGGTCATATGAAATTAAACCATTATCCAAATCCGCCTGTGTGAATGTATCGTTTAATCCCAAGTCAATACCACCGCGTGTCACCGTACCGTTTATCGTTTCGGATGTGATTGTATAGACAATTTCAGATGGCGCGTTATCGGAATCAGTGGCCGCAAGTGCATACACACTATTGATAAACGCATTTGATTTAATATAGATTTCTGCATACGGCGTTGCATGATTTTCGGTCGTGTTTTCCCACAAGAATGTATTTGGGTCATTACCATCAACACCAAAAACTGGTGCGCCATAACTGAATCCTGAAATATTACTTTTTCCTGGCCAATTGAATGTCCAAATACGTTCGTAATTGTTGTTTGTCTGGGGATTTGTATCTTGTGTATCAACCCCAATATCGGTCGCACCTGTTCCCAAAATAGAATTTGCACTGGTTTGGTCAACGGTAAATTGATTACCATCCAAATCCCAACTCCAATTTGCGCGACTGGCGTTTGTCCATCTGACCTCTTGGTATTCTGTGCCAGCAATATTGGCCGCACGTTTGATTCGGATATCAGTATCGGTTAAATCCTGCCCTAATTCCGCCATTAGATTATTCACAAATGCATCGTCATAGGCAACAGGGTCAAACGCGGCGTTTGTTCCCAAACCCGCAAATAAATCGGCGATATTACCCTGACCGTTTGTGTCAAATTCCCATCCTTCGCGCCCACGTCCAATTAAAATCCAACTTTCGGATGCGACATTATCAACCAACACATTCGTTGGTGTTCCCGCGACATCAATGCTTGTGATACCGCTACCCGAAGACCCTGCAAAGGTGAATGATCCACCTTCATCAACTGTCGCGCCATTATTTGTCACAACAGGGGCATCATTCACGGGTGTGACCGTGATATCAAATGTTTCGGACGCCGTTATGGATGACCCATCGGTGACAGTGAAATTAAATGATGCGGATGTTGTTTCCGAACTATCATGAATAAATGTTACACGCCCGTTATCAATATCATCTTGGGTGAATGATGTTGCATCAACACCGTTTAATTGAATTTGCCCGTTGGCTTTACCTGTCACATTGTATGTCAGTGACGTTGCGGGTGTATCGGTATCAAACACATTTAAATTTGTATTGGATAATATGATTGTTGCACCCTCGGCCATTGTAATGGTTGGGTTGGCCTCGTAGACACTTACGTTTCTGAATTGTGATAATCCATCTGCGTTTGCGTCTTCATCGGCACTAAAGAATAAATCCGTCACTGTACCTGTAAAGTCCGCGCCCACAGGAATTTTAAATCGCGTCCATCCATCGCCAAAATTATAAGTGTCATAAGTGTTATTAATTAATCCGCTTGAATCCGTTCCGAATAATTTATATCCGAATACACCATTTGCGATGCTGTCATCATTATCAAATCCAATGGTTTGCAATTCACCTTCGCGGGTTGATCTGAAATCAAATGTTAAAACGGTATCTGCCGTAATTGTCATTGGCAGTGGAATTTTTTTCCATGCATTCCCATAGATGGTTAAAACAGTGCCATCATTTGAAACATCGAAATCGGTAAATGTTGATCCCTGCCCATCGCCAAATCCACCTGCGTCATAGGGCGATATTGTTGTGGTTGAAAAATCAATTGTGTTTGGCGTACCGTCACTAATTGCAACAACAGGGGCCTCGTCAACAGGGGGTGTGACATTGAGATTAAATGTGCCTGTTGTTGGATTTCCTGTTGGGTCACTCACTGAAAAATCAAATGATGACGTTGTTGCAGTTGACCCATCATGACGGAATACAACGCGGTTATTCGCAATGTCATTTTGTGTGAATGATGTCACAGGGAATCCTGCTTGCGTGGTTAATTTCACCCAACCGCTGTCTGTATCCGTGACGGTGAAAACACGTTCTGCGCGTGTGTTATCCGCGTCGATTGTGTTTAAATCAGCAAGCGTGATTGTTGTTTGACCGCTTTCGGCAATATTAACGGTATTATTTTGCGTTAAGGTTACATCATCATTAATCGGGTTGATTGTGAAATTAAACGTCCCTGTCGACGCCACGCCCGTTGGGTCGGACACTGAAAAATCAAATGAGGCCGTTGCGTTTTCTGCACCTTGTTGAGTATAGCGAATAACGCCTGCGTTCAATTCCGCAAGTTTGAATGACGTGATGGGTGTTGTCGGGGCGGATGCACGTGTGATAATGCCATCACTTGCAGTGGATGTGACCGTAATGACAACGTCATTCGGGCTGTCATCAACATCGGTGATATTTAAATTTGTTGATGAAATTATCGCCGTGGCGTTTTCATCCAATATTAATGTTGTATTGGTGTTGACCACGACATCATCATTAACGGGATTGATGATTAAATTGAATGTGTCGGTGTCAGTTGTTGTGCTGTTTTCTAAACCATCAGCCAAAACGATATCAAATCCTGCGGTTAAAGTCTCTGACCCATCATGCACAAATGTCACACGGTTATTAACAATATCATCTTGCGTGAATGTTGTTGCGGTTGTGCCTGATACTTGCACAACGCCATTGCGTAAATTTGAAACTGTGTAATCTAAACCAGTGCCACTGTCATCAACGTCAATCGCCGTGATATGCGTGGTTGTGATATTGAATATGTTGCCTTCGTTTAAATCAAGGATACCCGTTGATTCATAAAAACTAACATTACGATATCGAGATTCAGCATTTGCAACACCGTTGTCTTTATCGGCAATAAACGCCATGCGATCAACCGCACCTGTGTAGTCCGTACCGATTGGAATTTCAAACCGAATCCACCCATCACCAGCATCATATGTGTTGAAAGATTGGTTTAATCCAGTCCAAGTATCATTGCCAGCCACCTGATAAACAAAGTTTCCGTTATGATCACTATTATTATCAAACCCGATGCCGTGCAATTCACCGATATTATCTGATCTGAATTCAAAGCTAAGCACAGTGTTCGATGTTAAAGAATATGAAATTGGAATTGATTTCCAAGAATTCCCTGTAATTGTTAATTCAATTCCATCCGGACTGACTGTAAATGACGTTGGGTCACCGCCATCCCCGTCCTGATTCACACCATATGGTGAAACCATATAATCTCTAAAATCAATCACATTTGGATCACCATCATTCACAACCAATGTGGTTTGGTCGTTAATGGGGGTGACATTTAGATTAATTGTGCCTGTGTCGGTTAATGACCCGTCCGACAATGTGACATCAAAATCGGCCACGATGGTTTCTGATCCATTATGGACAAAGCTAATTAACCCCGCGTTTAAATCGGCTTGTGTAAATGTTGCTGTGTTCACACCGCTTAATTGAACATCACCATTTGTTGTACCCGTGACCGTATAGGTCAATGTGATTGGTAGGTTATCTGGGTCAAGCGAATTTAATTCCGTTGTAGTAATCGCAACGGATTGACCTTCGTTCACTGTGGCGGTTGACCCAACCGAAATGACCGGTGGGTCATTGACGTTATCAACGGTTAAATTAAATGTTTCAACGGGACTTGATAAAGACCCATCTGATAATTGCATATCAAAGGATGCAACGGTTGTCGTTGATCCATCATGTCGGAAAACAATATCATTGGCGTTTAATTGTGCCTGTGTGAATGATGTGATTTGTACACCTAAATTCGATAGCAATTCAACGCGTCCATTCACCTCATTCGTAATGGTATAGGTTATTTGTGCATCCGTGTTATCGGGGTCATCTGCATCTAAAATAATGGTATTAATAAGCGTGACACCGCCCTCATTGACCGATGTGCCCAAATTTCGTGTGATTTCAGGAACATCATTGACGGGGATTCGTGTTACCGCAACGGATGCGTTATCAACCACCGCGCCATGTTCTAAACCATCGGCAACCTCAACATCAAATATTGCGTTTGTCTCACCACCATCATGCACAAAGATCACACGATTGGCCACCAAGTCGGCCTGCGTAAATGACAAGATTGGTACACCAAGATTTGTGGTTAATTGCACCTGTCCACCAACAATATTTGATAGAGAGTATGTGATACCAGTGCCACTATCATCAGGGTCAGTTATATTTAATTCGGTCGTTGTAATAGTAAACGTGCCTCCCTCTAAAACTGAAAAACCAGTGTTAGTTGTAATGACCGTGCTGTCATTTTGTGGGGTCGTTGTTAAATTAAATGTTGCCGTATCGGTTAATGCGCCATCAGAGAGTGATAATGAAAATGACGCATTGCCTTCATTCCCATCATGACGGAAAACAACACGGTTATTATTCACATCATCCTTGGTGAATGTATTTTGAACAGAGCCCGAAACCTCAATTTGACCACGAACATAGGATGATGCGGTGTAGGTTAATTGCGCGTCTGTATTATCAACATCCATTGAATCCAACATGGTATTTGTAATACCGATCGTTGCACCCTCAATCACTGTTGCACCAGTATTCACGGTGATAACGGGTGCATCATTAACGGGTGTAATTGCAATATTAAATGTTTCTAACGGTAATGTTTGACCACCATCTGTGACGGTGAAGGTAAAGCTGTCTGTTAATGTCTCTGTCCCATCATGCACATATTGCACGCGGCTATTATTCAAATCATCCAATGTGAATTCGATAATTCCAACACCTGGATTTGTGGTTAGCTCTAACTGACCATTCACAGGGAAAGTATCAATATCAAAAACAATATCCGTTGCAACACCATCATTATCCGATACCGCCAATTCAGTCGTTGGATTGATAATCGTTGTTAAACCTTCGGTTGCGGTGTGCCCTGCATTTGTATCAATTGATAAATTTTCATTGAGAATAATTGTGATTGTCGTTTCGGCAAATTGGTTTACGCCGTTATCTTCGGTTGCACGCACGGTCAATGTATAATCAATGAGGGGGTTCAATAATGACGCATCAGCAATTGTAACCTCGCCCGTTGTTGGATTTAGATTAAATAAGGCTGCCCCTGTTCCACCTTGGATAGAATAGGTTAATGTATCACCCTCAGGATCAAGTCCTTGAACCGTTCCAACAACATCACCGTTATTCAAGTCGGTTGGTGTGTCATAGTTCAAATAATACGTATCATTATTAACAACATCTGTGCCTTCCCATTCAATGACATACCTATAATTGCTCCCTGCATTCACATCTTGCCAACGTCCATCATTGCGGACGAAAATTGCGCCATCTTCATTTCCACCGTTATTATTTGGTTCCCCCGTCCCACGCCAATCTGTATAGAAACCGTTGGTTGGTCCACCACCGTTTTCAGGTGTGTTCCCCTGCCATAATTGCAATCCCTCGTTGGGGCCAGATATATATCTCCAAACCCCCTCTTGGGCCACATCACTAATCCCTAACCATAAGTTTTGGTCAGAAATTGAATTGACGAATGCTTTTTCGGCATCAGATTCAATCGTTAATAAATGTCCATTGACGCCATTCAATAATGCCGCTTCAGCATTGGCGAGCGCTGTGGCTTGGTTGGCATTGCTGTCGACAAAACGATAAAAATTTCCTGTTGAAGCGGAATAAATGACATTTGGAACACCTGCATTTTCACCAATAAATTCGGGATTAAGTGATGGTGCATCATCAACATTTGTGATGTTAATGCGCATTGTTTGGTCGGTCAATAACCCTAAAAAATTATCATCCCATCCACGAATACGCAGGTCATATCGATTATCATTTTCAAAATTAATTTGGGTGTTATCCGCAACAGTGACTTCACCCGTTGTGGCATTAATTGTAAAAATTCCCAGCTCATTCCCATCAATAATTTGCCACAGCTCAATGCCATCACCTTCGTTATCAGTAAACGGTAATGTTCCAACAGATGCACCATTTGCTACATTTTCGGCCAGATTAAATTGTGTGAATGTTATGTTTGGCGCCGTATTTTCATACGCATCTAGAATATTAATTGTGATGGTTTGTGTGTCAGTTAATAAACCAGGGCCATTATCTCTCACCTGAACATCCAAAGTATATGATGATGGGCCTGTTTCAAAATCGATCACACTGTCATCAATCACGGTGATATCACCCGTTGTTGAATCAATATTAAAAACTCCAACACCTGTTCCGCCGGTGATGGAATAGGTTAATGATTGTCCCACATCATCGTCACCAGCCATGATTTGTGTTGCGATTTCACCATTGGTAATTAATTCGGATACAGCAACTGATCGCGTTCCTGTGCCCCCTGCAACCAATTCACTAATGCGGATATTATCAATTCCCAGACTTTCATCATTGATATTTGTTGAATTTAGATTTGTTCCAAACCCTAATTTTATTGATGATGCGGTAACTGGGATTGTGACCTCATAATGAAAAAATTGATCCCGTGAATCGATATTTCCAACCTCGGTATAACCATCATCATTTGATAATTCGGTAATTCGTATATCAACCCCGCCAGATGAAAAATTATTAAGATCTTGATAGTTCGCGTTGAATGAACCTATATCGAACCTTATATCATCAACAAAAATATAAAAACGTTCATTATCCCAATTATCAATTTCAAACATATCAAATGATAAAGTTACATAATCTTGCGTTCCGGATAATGTAAATGTGCGGAATAAATCTTGGTCATTCGTATTATCAACATTACGATTAAATTGCCCCCAATATTCGCCCACCACGGTGGATTCAGTTGTGGTAGAATTGTTGCTCCATCCGCTTGTTCCACCCGTAAAATCCTCGGTATAAATAACCGTTTCATCATAAATCTCAGGGGCGGTATTGACCGTATTGATATTGATTGTGTATGTGTCGGTCACAACCGTATTACCATCGGTAACTGAAAAACCAAACGCATCAATGTCAGGGCCGCCAGGGTCGGTGACACTGTCATAGGTTATTAATCCCTTATTTAAATCAACCTGAGTGAAAGTGTCATTCAATCCCAATGCAACGCCGTTCAAACGCAAAACACCAAAATCTGTTACGTCCGTTACGGTATAAATAATTTGACCCGGCGGTGTATCGCTATCAAACGTCACCAAATCGTTATTTGCCGTTGGTGTTGATGCGGGTGGTCTTGTTAAAATAAGATTGCTATCTATCGTTCCTTGGAACGTTGTTGTACCTGATACTGTGCCATTAAAACCACCATAGACACCGCCACCCAATTCCCCAACACCAGCGCCATCGCCACCATCAAGATCATCCTCGGTAAATCCTGTTAAAATATCTTCTGGCGTGCGCCCTTCGTAATACCAATCATGGTTACCTGTTTCTTCATAATGAATCTTAATTTCATTTGTTGTGGTTAATAGTTCAACCACAACGGCATATTGTGTATTTGTTTTTAATGATTCTGACGTTGTTAAGCGTGGGGTGACAGTTGCAGCACCAGAATGAACGGCCAATTCATTGTTACTGTTTAAATATAAACCCGACCCACGGCCATTACCACCAGATTCAAACAAAACCTGTCCGGGAACAGCGTCTGGAATTATTGATGGCGTTGTGAAGACCAATCGAAATTGTGTGTCATTAAAATTGGTCAAGGCCTGATAAGAGCTAAAGGTACTAAATGGAGAATAGCTTGCAACCTCCGTTCCAAAATCATCTGCCGTTCCACCAATTGCACCTGAAAAACCGAGTGATATTGTGACAGGGTTATTCACCGTCACGGTCGGCGCAGCATTTGTTTGAGTTACCGCAATGTCGAATGTATCTTCAACCAATGTGGCTGTGCCATCCGTGACCGTATAATTAAAACGATCAAATATTGACCCTGTGCCATCATGGACATAGCTCACGAGATTATTATTAATATCATCTTGGGTAAAGCTGCTGACGCTTGAACCACCGATTTGAATTTCTCCACGTAAAGGTGCATTTGTAATGGTGTAAACCAATTCCACGTTTGTGTTATCCACATCGAGTGAATTTAATTCTGTGTTTGTAATCGTTGTTGTAGTACCAGACGCAATTGTAAAACCCGTATTTGTTGGATTCGTCAGCGCATCATTTTCAGGCGCAATCGCCAAAGATATATCCTCAGAAAAATAAATCCCTAACGACACGTTGATTGTGCGGTTTACCGTTGGGGTATCGGATGTGTTGCGGTATGTCAGATTTTCAATTAATCGCTCAATTCCTGCCTTGGATGCGTTGATATTTAAATCGATTTGTAAATTAGCACCATTCACGCCATCCGACGAAATTGATCCAATAATAATTCCCTCATAGGTTATGTCAGTGCCTGAAACGCCGATTTGTCCTGCCCCTGCACCTTCATTATTGATTGAAATTTGATCTTCAACGCCACCGTTTGTGGTAATTGTCAAACTATCGCTGCTAAAATCTGTGGTTGTCCCACTCACTGTGACATCACCGTCATTATCAATAATGGTATCAACTGCGTTCGCAGTATTTTCAGGTATAACAAGGGATGTGACAAGCCCCGCCAATGATGCGTCTAACATCAATCGCTTCTCTAACGGTATGATTTTTAATGGTTTTTTTAGAAACCCACTCATATGTAATAGTTTAGCAAAAAAGGCTTAATGAAATTTAAAGATACTCTCTATGCTAACCCATTCGAAAAGAGACGAAAAACGTTAATTTATCAATATGTTACATATATTATTCATATTCATGGCGCGCAGTTGGTTTTTTGAACAATTTCGTCACCTGTTCCAACCGTTCGAACGATTGAATATTCAAGGGATGATCGATTGGTTTTTGGTTTTTCGATTTGGATGGTTTCGGAATAAAGGCAGATTTAAAACCCAATTTCGCTGCCTCTTTCAACCGTAAATCAGGTTGCGGGACATGGCGAATTTCGCCTGCTAAACCAATTTCTCCCATAATGACCGTGTCTTTTGGAACAGGATCACCACTTGCCGCAGAAATCAACGCAACCGCCACGGCCAAATCGGCCGCAGGCTCGGTAATACGCAATCCACCTGCCACATTAAGGTAAACATCCATACCCGCCATCATGACACCGCACCGCGATTCCAACACCGCCAATAACATGGCCAAACGGTTGGAATCCCATCCAACCACCGCACGTTTGGGTGTTGAATAGGCCGTGGGCGCGACCAAGGCCTGAATTTCAACAAGCACGGGACGCGATCCTTCTAACCCAGCCAACACAGCAGAACCCGGGACATTATCGGCGCGTTCAGATAAAAATAAGGCAGATGGGTTTGCAACCTCGATTAACCCCGCACCCGCCATTTCAAAAACGCCAATTTCATCTGTTGGGCCAAAACGGTTTTTAACACCACGTAAAATTCTAAATTGATGGCCACGATCACCCTCAAAATACAACACTGTATCAACCATATGTTCCAAAACACGGGGGCCCGCGATTGCACCATCCTTGGTCACATGTCCAACAATTAATAATGTCACGCCCAGACGTTTGGAATTACGGATTAATTCCTGTGTACTTGTCCGTACCTGAGTCACTGTTCCAGGTGCGCTATCGACTGTATCAACATACATGGTTTGAATGGAATCAATGACGATAACATCATAGACCTTTTTACCCGTTTCATCGGTCATGGATTTCACGATGTCACGTACGTTTGTTGCACTTGCCAAATCAACAGGGGAATTTTGTAATTCCAATCGTTTGGCGCGTAACCGCACCTGATCCACCGCCTCTTCACCTGAAATGTACGCGCACTGTACGCCCTTATTTGCAAGCGTACAGACCAGTTGTAATAAGATGGTCGATTTTCCGATTCCAGGATCACCACCAATCAAAACCGCCGACCCAGGCACAAGCCCGCCACCAACAACACGGTCAAATTCACCCATACCAGATACCGCACGCGGCAGGTCAGGACTTTCCGATTTTAAATCTTCAAATTGAATAACATTTCCATTTTTTTTCGAACCCAATCCCTTGGGCGCAGATTCAATGCGTTCTTCGACAATGGAATTCCATTCACCACATCCCTCGCATTTCCCCATCCAACGCGGGGCAACGCTTCCACATGATTGACAAATAAATTGTGCTTTTTCCGCCTTGGCCATGAAACAAATGTAGAACATTTGTTTCTAATTACAAAGAGGAAATTATTACTGCTTGTCTTTTTCATACGGTTTATTAAAAATAGCTTTATGGATTTTGCACTCGTTTTAGACATTATTGTCGTTGTTATTTTACTCATCTCTTGTGTTGTCGCGTTTTTACGCGGGTTTGTGCGCGAGGTTTTAACCATTCTCGGCCTAGGTGGCGCGGCATTAACCGCCCTTGTCGTAGGGCCAAAATTGGCACCTGGCATTGAGGGGTGGCTAACAGGCGGTTTGCCCGAAGATAGCGAGCAACAATTATGGGGCTTTATTCCTTATGACATTGGTGCAATGGTTTTTGCCTATATTGGATTATTTATCATCACATTAATTGTGCTATCCATTATTTCTCATTACATCGCAAAATCAGTCCACGCCGTTGGCTTGGGCGCGATTGACAGGTCACTCGGTGTCGTGTTTGGTGTTGTGCGTGGGCTTATTTTAATTGGATTACTATACATGCCATTCCATATTTTAATGGAACAAAAGGATAAAGATGATTGGTTTGGGACATCCCATACATTTATGTATGTGGAGCAAACATCCGAAATTATGGCTGGATTCATGCCTGAATCTTGGACGCGCGAGGCGGACGAAGAAGGCACAACAGAAGAGACGACTGACGAAGAATTAGACCCGTTAAAAGACCTGACAGGTGAAAATGATGCCGATATGGTTGGCACAGAAGAAAGTGTCATCGACACCGAATCACCGGCGGAAGAAAAAACCATGGAGGATCGCGCCATTGACGTCTTGATTGATAATCAGGATAAAATCAAAGACCTCATTCAGGGTAATTCGACAAATGAATAAACCCGTTTCGCTTGTGACAGGGGCATCACGGGGAATTGGGTTTGCAACCTGTATTGCCTTGGCCAATAAGGGACATCATATCGTTGCCCTTGCCCGTACCGTTGGTGGGTTGGAGGAATTGGCCGATAAAATTGGTGATGACAACATCACGCTGATTCCACAGGATTTGGCGGATGGGCAATCATTGGAAAAATTAGGGCCATTATTATTCGATAAATTTGGACGTCTTGATAATTTCATCGCCAATGCGGGGATGCTTGGAACATTATGCCCCTTGGCGCAATCAGACCCATCGGAATGGCAACGCACATTTAATATCAATGTCATTGCCAATGTGCATTTAATTCGCACGCTTGACCCATTATTGCGCGCATCGAATAATTCCAACGTCATTTTCGTGACATCATCTGTTGGGGCGAACCCTCATGCATATTGGGGCGCATACGCCGCGTCAAAGGCCGCGTTGGATAATATGGCGGAGGTGTATAAACAAGAAGTCGCGGACACGAATATCAATGTCTCAATTTTCAACCCAGGCGGCACAGCCACCAAAATGCGCGCCTCCGCCTTTCCTGGTGAAGACGCAAATAGCTTACCAACCGCCGAAGACACAGCGAAGAGGTTGGTACAGGTGCTATAAGCTTTATTTTTAAATCTCCGTCATTACAGGTTTTGTGAAACAAATACCTGTAATCCATCTATCTGCAGACATGGATTGTATGGACAAACCATGCAATGACGGCAAAGAGGAAAACTTTGCGCGACTTCGCGTTACTTTGCGTTTCAAAATAACCTATTTATCAACCGCCTCGGAATAATCCGCAAACACACGATATTTCGGGTCTTCGACGCTATCTACCTCAACCAAATCCTTTGATTTTTTTAACAGCAATTTACAATCTTCGGATAAATGCACCAAATGCAATCGCTTGCCCGCATCGGTGTATTTTGTGCCCAGTGCATCTATCGCCTCTAACGCTGAATGGTCCCATACGCGGGCGTTGCGGAAATCGATGATGATATCGTCTTCGGCGTCTGATTTAGGGTCAAACAAATCTTTAAACGATAAAATTGATCCAAAAAATAATGGTCCGTGCAACATGTAAGCTTTCTGGCCTTCCTTTGATTCGCCCTCGGTCACCCAAATATGTTTGGCGGATTTCCATGCATAGACCAAGGCCGAAACAATCACGCCAATAATCACCGCAATCGCCAAATCATAGGCAACGGTGATACAGGTGACGAGGATAATCACAAATGCGTCTTCAAACGGAATTTTGCGCATGATACGCATCGACGCCCATGCAAATGTTGCAATCACCACCATGAACATCAATCCCGTTAAGGCCGCCAAGGGAATCATTTCAATCCAAGTTGATGCAAATAAAATAAAACATAACAACGCCAAGGCCGCGGTAATGCCCGATAACCGTCCGCGCCCCCCCGATTTAATATTAATCATCGATTGCCCAATCATCGCGCACCCACCCATGGCGGAGAAGAAACCACAAGTTGTGTTGGCCAATCCCTGCCCGATACATTCCTGAGACGTGCGTCCGCGTGTTTCGGTCATTTCATCGATTAATGTGAGCGTCAGTAACGATTCAATCAATCCAATCGCCGCCAATGTCATGGATAATGGCAAAATGATAAAGAATGTTTCCCATGTGAAAGGCACGGATGGAATTGAAAATTCAGGCAATCCCCCCGCAACCGACGCCATATCACCCACGGTTTTTGTATCCAAATTAAACCCAATCACCAATGCCGACACGGCCAAAATTGACACAAGTGGCGCGGGCACTAATTTCCCGATTTTCGGAATTTTTGGAAATATCCAGATGATGGCCATGGTCAGGGCGGTGAGGCCAATCATCAAATTCAATTGATCGCCCGTCATCCATCCGCCGTTAAAGACAACGTCCAATGCGCTGTGCCCTCCGTCGCCTTCAATAACGGTTTCGGTTGGTGTTTTAAATTGTCCTAATTGCGCGAGGAAAATAACAATCGCCAATCCGTTCACAAACCCCAACATCACGGGGTGGGGGACAAGGCGAATAAATTTACCCAAATGAAACACCCCCGCCAAAATTTGGATTAACCCCGTCAGCAAGACCGCGGCAAATAAATATTCCGCACCATACACGGTGACCATACCGACCATCACAACCGCCATCGCACCCGTTGCACCCGAAATCATCCCCGATCGTCCGCCAAATATGGATGTCATGATCCCCACAATAAACGCGGCATATAAACCAACCAACGGGTCAAGCTTTGCCACAAACGCAAACGCAATCGCCTCGGGCACCAACGCCAATGCCACGGTCAACCCCGATAAAATATCGGCCTTTGGATTTTGTGTTAATTCAAATTTCTTGATAACGCGTAACATGTATGGAGCTTCCCTTAATAAAAAAATAATGCAGGTTTTGATGCCTGCATTATTGATTGTTCTCGTTATAAGGGCAACCCTACCGCATGGGTTAAGCCGCCATTTTCTGTGTTGGTTTCAAACCTTCGGCTTCTAACGCGGCCTGAACAGATGGACGTTGTTCCATTTTATTCATATAGGCAATGATTGAGGGCCAACGCGCAAGATTCATATTTGTTTTTACCGCCCATGTTAAAATCGTATATAAATACGGGTCGGCAATGGTGAAATCATCCCCCGCGATAAATTGATTGTTATCCAATTGTTCTGCAACCATTGCCCAATGACGGTCTAATTTTGCCGTATATAATTCCTTGGCCTTGTCACCGCCGTCATAGAAAAAGACGAAGAAACTTTTATGCAGGTCGGTTGTAATGAAATTCAACCATTCATCAACACGCACGCGTTCCATCGTGCCATGCGTCGGCGCAAGATTTTTATCTGGGTTTGCATCCGCAAGATACCTTAGAATAACCGTTCCCTCGCGAACCGTTTCGCCATCATCCAATTGCAATAACGGAACCGCACCGCGCGGTGATATCGCCAGATAATCCGCCCCCGATTCTGTTTTTTTCGCCTTGATATCAACCTTTTCAATCTCAAATGGTTTTCCAATTTCATGGAGGATAATGTGAGGCGCAAGCGAACAAACACCAGTTGCATAATATAATTTCATGATAAAAATTTTCCTTTGATTTGGTTAGTAACAGTAAAAAATATAAGAACACCCTGTGTCGAAATTAAGACGTTGGTTTTAAATTCCCTCAAAAAAGAAAAACTTGCAAATCTGTTAAAATATTACCATAAAATATTATGAATTCTTCAAAAGGGCTATCACGTCGTGGATTTTTAGGTGTCATGAAGGCAACCGCCGCCGCAGCAACAGTTAACCCAACCATCGTTGCTCAGCAAACATTACCAGAGATTGCAAAGGCAATGACGTCAACATTTGTTTACCCATATCGTACTCAGACATTATTTTCATCTATGTTTATAAAAATACAATTTCATAAACGTGTAATGAACGGTGAAGAAGGCCCGTATCAAGAAGTCATAAAAGATAATATTGATTTCGCACGAGAAAAAAAATGGAGTAATCTTCACGATGCGTCCTCTTCAATGTTTTATTACGATATGGCATGTACCTTAAGCGATAAGGAGCTGACGCAATTATATGCACATAAACATGCGACATATAAAAACGGCATAGAAAATCTATCACATTGTGGAGAATTACAAGACGAATTGGATTTGCTAGGAAGCATGAAATCGCCCGACGATATCCGCCATGAACTTCGGCAATATAGAGATTTCCAGTTTTCAATTTTTCGTGAAGGCGTGAAGGTAAAACCATCTTCACACCCTATTGCTCATTTAAAAAAAATGGGTGCTTCACCATCTATTTTATTAAAGGCAAACTTTCTCAGCTTAGAAGATCAGTTGCGATTATATACCTATGTGGATAGTGCTAGGACATATATTCCATTGTGCCGTTCACTAAAAGGTGGATTGATATCAATAGTATTCGAAGAGATGAAAGAGACAGAAGCATTTAATTATCTTCGTTATCAGGCTCTTAACTATGTTACATCAAAGGAAAATATTATTAAAGAAACCTGCCCAGAATTTATATCTGATTTCATAATTGGAAAACCATTTACCCTAAGGGAAATAGACTACATTCACAAAGAACGACAGAAAAGAGTCGCCAAGGGTTTATGGAATAAAGATGAAAATGAGATGATAGCAAGGGTGCTTCAATTTTATGGGGCGGATAAAACACCTCTATCTATTGAGGGATTATCTATCAAAATTGAAGAAGAAAATCGTGGCTTATGCTCTGATAAAAAAACATTTATATTTCGTGTTCTTATGGATGGGGTTACAGAGGCCAATTCATTTCCACAATATGATGATGCAACAGATAATCTTCATCAACTCCGCCAATCAATTTTTCAAATTCTTGGTTACAAGATAGTAAATTACGATGTTGCTGTTACTGAAGTGAAAAACGAATCTACATCCATCCGCGTCACAGTTCCCGCAAACACGGAAATTTCAGACTTCATTGATATGTGGATGGCGGAACAAAATCCGTATGATGCATTTTGGGATCAAGAGGTGCACAATGAATTTTTATTTGATGTTGATGGGTATATAAAACGCAGTATGTTACCGCCACAAAAATACACACGAAGAGGTCAAAAGCCAGAAACACCTTGACAAAATAGGAATTTTGACCTATTATTCTGTTTGGTCCACATCAAAAAAACGGGTCAAAAATTTATAAGCTAAAAACCTAAGTCGGCTAAGTCTAACCCAATAAAATCAATGACTTAAATCATAAAAATTAAGTCTCTATGAAGTCGTTTAGATTTAATTACGACGCGGTGGCGTTTAACATCCATGCGGTTTTATCGTGGATGGTTTGGCGGGCGATTAACATGTCCGCCGTGACCTCATCGCCAACTTCGGATGCTTTTTCGATTGCGGTGGCGATATGTTTTGAGATGGTTTCGTGGTCTTTGGCCAAATCCTTGACCATGTCCATGGCCTTGATGGTTTTTTTCGCGGATTTCAGGTCAGATGGTTTCATCAAATCCGTCACATTCATCGGGGCATAATCACCCAACGCGCGAATGCGTTCGGCAATATCATCCATCGCCGTCCACATTTCGGTATATTGATCACCAAATAATTTATGAAGCGCGTCAAAATGTGGCCCCTCAACATTCCAATGATAGGCATGTGTTTTGAAATAAAGAACAAATGTGTCACCAAGAATATGATTCAGTTCATCAACCATTTGTTTCGTGTGATTTTTCTTGAGATATTGTGCCATTATTTTTTTCCTTCGTCTGTTGGTGGTTTGGGGGATCGGTTTTTCATGCCCGATGGCCCCGACACCATGTTACCGCCCGGTGACATACCCGGAACCGACATTGCGGGCCCTTCGTATTTCGGCGCGTTAGCCAATTCTTGACTCATAGTTTGTTGTAATTGTGGCGCTAATTTCAAAACGGTGGGCGATATACCGCGCAATGTGCCACCACTCGCGTCCTCTTCGCCCAAATCATCGCGGTGGATAGGTTGGCCACTGATGACCGATTTTAACCAATATTGTGCCTGTGCAATGTCACTCATTATTTACACCCATTCCTTGACGTCATGCGATTTCATATTATTCAGATGCATGATAGGCACGCGATACGCCTCGTGAATATGCACCTTATCCGTGCCAATAATATACAATCCATTCCGATTATTCAAATAAGGCAGAATATCCTCCGCCACAGGGATGTTGAGCGCCATAGAATCCATTGTTTCACCAAATTCAAGCGAGATTTCTTGCGTTTCATGGTCGACAATCGCCGCCGTGACGGTCGATGGAAATTTCCCCGTGGTCACAAGGCCAACATCTTGGGTTTTACTGATAAGCAGGTCAATATTCATGTCTATTATAATAATACACCCATACGATAAAGAAAGGGTAAATTACGCGGCCTGTTTTTGTTCAGGGACTTCCACTGAATTCAATGGGTCAGGTGCATATGTTGTAGCAATATGTTTCATATTTAATTTTTTGGTGTAGAAATCAAATAAGCCCGGATGGTTTGTACTGGTCATACTCCAATAAACATAGTCGTATTTTTTGAACAAGTCAGACAAAACAATTTCAAAAAACTTAAGTCCACGCCCTTTACCTGTTTGACTGGGAAATAATCCTAAATTTTCAATCTCGGCAATATTAGCGCTGAAAGCGTGCTTTGAAATTATTTTTTGAACTTCTTTTGCTGAAGGTTTTGTTAAAAGACAATAACCAACAATTTTCAACTCATCTAATAGATGAAATAGTTTGGTTTCTGGTTTTTGCAAATGCTCATTAAGTTTTTGCAAATCCTTATATTTAGATATGTTGTTCCATCCCCACGGCTCACCAACTTTCTGAAACAAGGGTAAAAATTTATCAATTGTTGTTTGCGTCTGGCCATATGAAAGCGATCCATAAAATCCATTAA
This sequence comes from uncultured Micavibrio sp., assembly GCA_964350795.1. Classification (GTDB taxonomy): domain Bacteria; phylum Pseudomonadota; class Alphaproteobacteria; order Micavibrionales; family UBA1664; genus UBA1664. The sequence goes on along the minus strand of CAYGLI010000015.1, from coordinate 1,142 downwards.
ATGTGCCAGATTTCTTATTATTTAAATATGTTTTTTTATCCATTAACAGATGATACCTAGGGATAAGGTTTGTCATGATACAGCCTCCATTGCAACGTAATTCCAGGAAAGATTGAAAAATAATAATTGGCACTCTGCCAGTTCCTTTTGGTTAATGACCAATATTTCAACGTCATTATTTTTAAAAGTAATGAAACCAACTTTCGATCCATATATAAAAATTGATTTGTCATTAAACAAATTTTTGGGAAACCACTTATAAGTACAATATTTTGAACCTAAAAAACTTTTGTCCCCTTCTTTAACAATCACGCGATAATTGAATTTATCTTGTATTGGATGCATACGCTTCACGTGGTTGTCTAAAAAATCTTGGCCAAGCCATTCTAAAACCAATTCCGATACGCCGTTAAACAAACAAATGTCGCCACCAACATCCCGTGCGGTTTCATATAAATCATCATAAAATTCGCGAAATCCAGATTTTCCATTATATTTTATGAGCATTTGCCTGTTTTCACGAAGACCGCACTGATCTAGAAATTCAATATTGTTTTGTTCAATTGCTTTTTTAACATGTTGTTGAACGTCATGTTTCACACTCATCAAATCCTTTTCAATGCGGATGATTGATGGTTTGGAGACGCCAGAGCGCGTGGCGAGGTCGGCCTGTGACCATCCTAATAATTGGCGCGCTGCCGCGATTTGCCTTCCGTCTGTTAACATAAAATGCCTAAGTTATTGTTTTTACTGTGTATCGTTTTAATTTGTTAAGACTTTATTAACCTTTTTGATAGAAAAAGTCAACATTCTTTTATTTTTTAACAAAAAAACTTGACTTTACATTATGAAAACAGTTATAACATTATTACAGACAAAAACACGGGAAAGACCACGATGAATACAAAGATTGAAATTACCGAGGAAAAAGCATTCAAACAGGATGTGAAAACAATGTCATACGAAGAATTAATGGCAACCGTTCGTTATTTGGACGATGAACGCCAAATCATCGCTAAGCGCGTTAAACATAACGATGAGAAAAAACTAGACAAATAAATAATTATGTAATAATAAAGATATTAGGTCAATTTGGGTGGGGTGTTCGTACTCTATAATAATGTTCTTCCCCACTGACATAA
>CAYGLI010000014.1:0-30634 GCA_964350795.1 uncultured Micavibrio sp. | reverse complement strand
GTGCATTCAACCGCTCTGCCAACTGTCCGCAGAAGATGAATTGATAAATGGGTTTTTATCATCCTTGTGCACGGATGTAAATTATTTATAATCAGATTCATGAAAAAAATATTATTAATCGCACTTTTGTCTATCGTTAGCTCTAATCCTGTTATTGCGGGGGATCAGGCATCCTATAATCAATGGGTTTCACAATTTAAACAACAGGCCAGAGCGCAGGGCGTTTCCGAGGCGACATTGACTGCGGCGTTTCAAGAATCAAAATTTTTGCCGCGTGTGATTGAATTAGACCGCAAACAACCAGAATCAAAAATGACGTTTGCGCAATATGAGGATCGTATTGTATCTCAACAACGTATCAAGCAAGGGCGTCATGAATTGAAAAAACATCGTGCTATGCTTGATAAGGTGAGCAAGGCCTATGGTGTTCAACCACAATATATTGTTGCCCTTTGGGGGATTGAAACAAATTTTGGGTCAAATACAGGTGGATTCGACGTTATTGATTCTTTGGGGACGCTTGCCTATGAAGGGCGGCGCGCCGAGTTTTTTGGTAAGGAGTTAATGAACGCGCTTAAAATTATTGATGGAGGTCATATAAGTGCCGCCGATATGAAGGGATCATGGGCGGGTGCAATGGGGCAATCTCAGTTTATGCCATCCAGTTTCTTGGCCTATGCGCAAGATTATAATAAGGACGGTAAAAAGGATATTTGGAATACACAAATCGATGTTTTTGCATCCGCTGCAAATTATCTTGCGCGCTCTGGCTGGAAAGGGGATGAAAGATGGGGACGTTTAGTCAAAGCGAACATCCCAGAGTCGGAAATTGATCGTACAAATAAAAAATCATTATCGGAATGGGCACGCATGGGGGTGACATTACCAAATGGAAATCCATTGCCAATTGCGGATATGACGGCAGGGATGGTGGCGCCTGATGGCGTTAATGGCCCAAAATATTTGACCTACAGCAATTATGATGTCATCATGAAATGGAATAGATCAACATATTTCGCAACTTCAGTAGGATTGTTGGCCGACGCCATTGCCGCAGGTCAGTAAATATATAAAAATGAAAAAATTAGTTTTGTTGAGTCTTATGGCTCTATCAATATCAGCGTGTTCTGAGCTTGAGCTGGGGTCACATTTTGCAAAAAGTCTTACTTTCCCAAGTGACAATGAGGAACAAACGGGAAGTTTTAAGGTAGGTAACCCCTATAAAATTAAGGGTAAGACGTATGAACCCTATGAAAAATACCAATATAGTGAAACAGGCATAGCATCATGGTACGGCCCTGGATTTCACGGTAAAATGACTGCTAATGGCGAGATATTCAACAAACATGAATTAACCGCCGCACATAGAACATTACAAATGCCCTCGATTGTACGTGTTACAAATCTTGAAAATGGACGCTCGATCATTGTTCGTGTAAATGATCGAGGACCGTTTTCTGATGACCGTATTATCGACTTATCTGAAAAAGCGGCGAGCGTTCTAAATATGAAAAAAAATGGAACAGCGCGTGTTCGTGTTGATGTGATGGAAAAGGAAAGCAGACAAGTTGCACAGGCTGCTCGTGATGGTTTAAGCACGCGTGGAACTGAAATTGTTTTAAATAGAGGGAAATCTCTTGATAGTAGAATGCCATTACAAATTGCAAAACCAATGTCAAAACCGACGGTTGGTCAATCTAGGCTAGCTTCCGCAACACAGAAAAATCAACAAGGTATGTTTAAAGGATTGTTGATTTCTCAGGCGAATGCGGCGGATATACCACGTAAACCTATATTAAATCCAACACATGATTATTTTGTTCATGCAGGGTCGTTTAAAACAATGGATGATGCAATGACGATGAAAATATCATTATCATCCAATATGGCTGACCCGATCACAATCAATAATAATATATCGTTCTATGATGTTAAAATTGGGCCTGTGCGATCTGAATTTGAGGCGGATAAAATTGTACAATCATTACGTAATCGCAACCGTGATGCGTCTATTGTTATTGTGCAAAAATAAAAAATCTGTGTGAAAACTCTCTCTTCATGTGCTACAAAACACACATGAAAAACTTTTTACTTATTCTCTTCCTTGTTCTTGTTGCAACACCTGCCTATGCCGTGATGGAAACATCGGCAAAGCACGCGCTTATTATTGATATGGGTACGGGCATGACATTGTTGGAAAAAGATGCCGATAAAAAGATGCCAACCAGTTCAATGAGTAAGGTTATGACCGCCTATATGGTTTTTGATGCGCTAAAACAAGGTCGTGTTAAGATGGATACAATGCTGCCTGTTTCTGAAAAAGCATGGCAAAAAGGCGGATCAAAAATGTTCATCGAGGTTGGAACAAAGGTCTCGGTAGAGGATTTGTTAAAGGGATTAATTGTCCAATCAGGAAATGATGCGTCAATCGCCTTGGCCGAAGGTTTAGCGGGTGATGAGAATGCCTTTGCCACGGCCATGACGGCGCGGGCACATGATTTGGGAATGAAAAACACAAACTTGAAAAATGCAAGTGGATGGCCTGATCCTGATCATTATTCCACAGCCAAAGACCTCGCTCTCTTGGCGCAACGTTTGATTGTGGATTACCCGCATGAATATTCTTTGTATGGCATGAAAGAGTTCACTTATGGCGGTATTACACAACCAAATCGTAATCCATTATTATACCGTGATATGGGTGTTGATGGTATTAAAACGGGGCATACGGATGCTGGTGGATATGGATTGATGGCATCTGGTGAAAAAGACGGTCGCCGTGTTGTCATGGTTGTGAATGGGTTAGAAGATGAAAAAGACCGTGCGAATGAATCGGCGAGGTTAATGAGTTGGGCGCTAAATGGTTTTGAAAATATTGATTTGATAAAATTAGGGCAAGTCGTGGAGAGTGCCCAAACAGCCTATGCCAAGGAAAAAATGTTACCATTAACGGTTAATCGCGATGTGCGTGTATCTGCCCTTAAAGGTCAAAAAGATAAAATAAAAACGGAATTACAATATAATTCCCCGATCAAGGCACCAATCAACAAGGGTGATATTGTTGGCAGTTTGAATATAACAATTCCACAAATTGGTGAATTTAAGGTTCCTTTGGTCGCATCGGTTGATCTTGAAGAGACGGGATTCTTTGGCCGTGCGATTGAAAATATAAAACAAATGATGAAATAATACTGACATGTTTATTACATTCGAAGGTGGCGAGGGTTCAGGCAAAACAACGCAAATTCAATTGCTGAAATCCTATTTTGAATCTCAAGGCCGTGACGTCATCACAACACGTGAGCCAGGCGGTACAATTGAGGCAGAAAAAATTCGTGAATTGCTTGTACAACGTGATGGCGGAAATTGGACACCAACGGCGGAGGCGATGTTATTTTTCACCGCGCGTCACATGCATGTTGAGACAAAGATAAAACCTGCATTATTGGATGGTAAAATCGTCATCTGTGATCGCTTTACGGATTCAACAATTGCCTATCAAGGATATGGCCATCAATTTGATTTGGATGTTTTGAAACAAATTCAATCTGTATCAATTGGCGATTTCCAACCCGATAAAACAATCATTCTGGATATTGATGTTCGTGCCGGCCTAAAACGGGCAGGAAAACGCATGGAGGGCGATGACAGCGGCGATACCGAAGATCGATTTGAGCGGATGGATTTATCATTTCATGAAAACCTTAGGCAAGGATATTTAACAATCGCCAAACAAAATTCCAACCGTTGTGTGGTTATCAACGCGGATCAATCGATAGAGGGCGTGCATTCTGATATTTTATCCGCTATAAATTAGAGATGAGTTTATTTGGTGATGAAATTGCAGACGATGATTTCGATAATGGTTTTGACGATCTTCAGCCTGCGTTTGAGCCCCAATCAGATGGCCTTCAAGCACCACAAAAATCAGATATCTTAATCGGGCATGAAAAAATTGAAAATGACATGCTATCGCTTTGGGATTCAGGGCGCATGCCCCACGCACTTGTTTTTAATGGATTAAAAGGAATTGGAAAGGCCACTTTTACTTATCGCTTATCCCGATTTATTTTAAAGGAAAGCGCCCAAGGTGGAGCAGGGGGACTGTTTGGTGAGGAATCAAACCCAGAATCACTGTATATTGCGCCTGAACACCCCGTATTTAATAAAATCGCCAGCGGTGGACATCCTGATTTTTTGTATGTTAATCGCAAGACCGATGAAAAAACAGGAAAGATGAAAACAATCATCACACGTGATGATTTGCGCGTGATACCAAAATTTTTTAGCCAGAAATCATCCGATGGAGGGTGGCGCATTGTGATGGTGGACGATGCCAATATGATGAGTTCGGACTCTCAGAATGTATTGTTAAAAATTCTTGAGGAACCACCTAAAAACGCGCTCCTTATCCTTGTGACACATGGAGCAGGGGGCTTGTTGCCCACTATTCGGTCTCGGTGTCGTTTTGTGGCGTTTGATCCGTTGAGTGAGGATCATATAACAACACTTCTTAACAAATCATCTGGCGCACCGATTATGCCATCAGATAAGGATTTATTGATTGCCATGAGTGAAGGGTCAGCCGGCAAAGCGATCGAGCTGTATGAGGAAGGTGGCATTGAATCGGCGACAATATTGCTTAATGCCTTGGCGCAAATTGATACGATGAGTGAGGATCAAATCGATGCCTTATCATTATCCTATGGGAAATCGGGCGATACAAAAATCATTCAGAATTTCACCTTTATTTTAAATTGGTGGTTTCAAACATTAATTGATATCGCGGTTAGTGGACTAAAAACGCGCCAAATTGGTGGGATTGATTTGGTTATACCGCAAGGTCATGATTTAAAATCACTTCTCCAACGTCACGAAGATGTTGAGAACCATATCCAATCCTGTATAAATGGCAATCTGGATAAACGATATATGATTTATAAGACATTGAGGATGATACAAGCATGACCGCTGATAAAACCTACTACATCACAACACCAATCTACTACGTTAACGGTGATCCGCATTTGGGGCATGTTTATTCGACGGTTGCCGCGGATGTTTGTGCGCGATTTAAACGTTTGGCGGGATACGACACTTATTTCTTAACAGGGACAGATGAACACGGTCAAAAGGTCGCACAGACGGCCGAAAAAATGGGTGTTAGCGCACAAGAAGTTACCGACCAATATTCACAAGCTTTTCGCGATGTTTTAGAACCATTTCAAATATCCAACGACGATTTTATCCGTACAACCGAAGACCGCCACAAACAAACCTGTCAAATTTTGTGGAAACAATTGGAAGACGCAGGCGACATTTATCTGGATAAATATGCTGGATGGTATGCCGTACGTGACGAGGCGTATTATGGCGAAGACGAATTAACCGATGGCGCGGACAAAGACACCAAAATCGCGCCCAGTGGCGCGGAATGCAAATGGGTTGAGGAAGAAAGCTATTTCTTTCGCCTATCAAAATACGAAGATAAATTATTAGAATTATACGCGCAAAATCCTAATTTTATCGGACCAAAATCTAGCGCGTCTGAGGTCACGTCTTTTGTAAAAGGCGGATTAAAGGATTTATCAATTTCCCGCACGACATTCAATTGGGGCGTGCCTGTGCCTGGCAACGACAAACACGTCATGTATGTTTGGATTGATGCGCTGACCAACTATATCTCCGCACTCGGTTATGGACGTGAGGACACTAGCCTTTTTGAAAAATTTTGGCCTGCAGACGTTCATGTTGTGGGTAAGGAAATAACGCGTTTTCATGCCGTTTATTGGCCTGCCTTTTTAATGTCGGCAAACCTGCCCATTCCAAAATGTGTTTTTGCCAACGGATGGTGGGTTGTTGAAGGCGAAAAAATGTCCAAATCTATTGGCAATGTCATCACTCCACAAACATTATTGGACAGCTACGGCAGCGACGGTGCACGTTATGCCTTGCTTCGTGAAATGCCATTTGGCAATGACGGTAATTTCACCCACGAAAACGCCATTAGCCGTATTAATGGCGATTTGGCGAATGGTTTAGGGAATTTGGCGCAACGATCATTATCCATGATTGCCAAAAACGTTGATGGTAAAATTCCTGCTAATAATGGCCTAACCGATGATGATCACGCCTTATTGAATTTGGCCTATACTTTGCCTAATCAAACAGAAGCATTCATAGATTCAATGCAAATTCATAAATATTTAGAATCCGTATGGCATGTCGTGGGCGAAGCAAACGCCTATATCGACGTCCAAGCCCCATGGAAATTAAAAAAAGAAGACCCAGAGCGTATGGAAACGGTTTTATATGTGTTGGCAGAAATTATCAGATGTTGTGCAATCATGGCACAACCAATCATCCCAACCGGCGCGAACAAGATTTTAGATCAAGTCTCTGTGGAGCAGGGGGCGCGTACATTTGCACATGTGAATGCGGATCACGCTTTAACATCAGGAACATCATTACCTGCGCCTCAAGGTGTCTTTCCACGTTTGGAATTGGTTAAAGAAGAGGCCGCGTAATTGTATATCGACTCACACTGCCACCTTAATCACAGTATGAATGGCGAGGACATGACGCCTGACCAAATCATTGCAAAAGCAAAGTGTAATAATGTCTTGGGCATGCAAACAATATGTTGCCGCATTGCCGAAGAATACGACCAATTAACCGCTATTGCCGATGCGCATGATAATGTGTGGTGCAGTGTTGGGACGCACCCTCATGATGCATCGAATGAGGCAGAAAAAGCCATCTCACGCGATGAAATCGTGAAACTATCTCAACATTCAAAAGTCATTGGAATAGGGGAGACAGGGTTGGATTACTTTTACGATCATGCCGACCGCGATGATCAAAAAACATCATTTCGAAAACATATTCAGGCCTGTATGGAAACAGGATTACCACTCATCGTCCATGCACGTGATGCAGATGTGGATTGCATGGATATTATCACAGATGAAATCAAAAATTCATCCAAACCATTAAGCGGTGTTCTACATTGTTTCAGCTCGGGCGAAGCGATGGCCATGCAGGCGCTTGATATTGGGTTTTATATTTCTTTTTCAGGGATGGTAACGTTCAAAAACATGCAATGGTTGCGTGATATTGCCATTAAAGTGCCCCAAGATAGAGTTCTAATCGAAACTGACGCGCCGTTTCTTGCGCCTGTGCCGTATCGTGGAAAAACAAATCAACCGGCCTATGTTGAATATACGGCGTTGGAATTGGCGAAAATGCATGATCTAACGCGCGAAGAAATGGGTAAAATAACAATGGATAATTTTTTTACTTTATTCACAAAGGCAAAGGACACATGGGTTCAACCGATATAGAAATCATTGTTTTAGGGTGCGGCGGATCTGGTGGAACCCCCTTGGCTGGTGGTCATTGGGGTGATTGTGACCCAACAGAGCCAAAAAACACCCGTACGCGTGCCTCAATTGCCATACGTACGGCACATACATGTGTTGTCATTGACACTGGACCTGACTTCCGTGCCCAAACCATTCGGGAAGATTTAGGTAAAATCGATGCCATCATTTATTCTCATGCACATGCGGATCACATAAATGGCATTGATGATGTGCGATATGCCGCCATAAAACGACGCATCAATGGTGAAAATGAATTCACAATGCCAATTTATGCGGCGTCCGAATCCATGGCGCAAATCCAAAAATCGTTTGAATATATGTTCAAAACCAGCGATGATGGATTATATTATCCACTTATAAAGCCAAATTTATTCAATTCTGGTGATATTTTAACAATAAATGACCTTAAAATAGAGACTTTTTTACAAATTCATGGTTCTGGGGCTTCTATAGGCTTTAAAATTGGAGGTATTGGTTATTCAACAGATGTGTCAGACTATAATCGTGATGAATTGGCGCGATTATCAGGTATAAAGACATGGATTGTTGATTGCGGTCAATACGGGCAACCAAATGAACAGTTAACCGTACACCCAAATTTGGAGCGTGTTTTAAAATGGAATGAAACGGTGAAGGCTGACAAACTCTATCTGACGCATTTAACGCCACGCCATGATTATAAAACGATTAATAATAACACACCAGATTATATTGAGTGTGCCTATGATGAGTTAAAAATTAAATTATCTTGATAATATATATTATTTACCATAATATATATTATCACATTTTTATAATGATGTTGATGCCACTACCTAAACCCCCTATCTTAACAAAATGGACGCACACAAAGATAAATATAATCTATCGGACTTAACCCAACTTATGGCGCGACTTAGGTCACCTGATAATGGTTGTCCTTGGGATATTGAACAGACATTTCAAACAATTAAACCGCATACAATTGAAGAAGCATTTGAGGTTGCGGATGCGATTGAACGTAACGATATGAATGACCTAAAGGATGAACTTGGTGATTTGTTGTTTCAGGTAATTTTTCATGCACAAATGGCCGCAGAACAAAATGCGTTTACAATTGATGATATTATTGACCATGTGACAAAAAAGATGATTTTTCGCCATCCCCATGTGTTTGGTGATGATGTGGCCAAAACCGCGGATGATGTTAAAAATGATATTTGGGAACAACAAAAAGCGAAAGAAAAGGATAATAATAAGCAAGAGCATTATCTTGATGACGTCACACGCGCCCTGCCCTCATTGTTATTAGCCAACAAAATTCAGGAGAGAGTTCGTAAAATTGGTTTCAAATACCCCACACTTCATGCCGTATTAGATAAATTAGACGAGGAAATTAAAGAATTAAAATCTGCGGTTGAAAGTGGCAATCAAGATGACATTACAGAGGAATTTGGAGATGTTTTGTTTGTAACCGCATTGTTGGGCGAACATGTGAACGCGCCCCCAGAAGAGACATTAAGAGCCGGATGCCTGAAATTTATTGCGCGGTTTAACAAAATGGAAGACCTGCTTAAATCAAATAATAACCCTTTAAAAGACGCCACAATCGAGGATATGACGCAAGCTTGGCTTACGATAAAGGATGATACCCAAAAACCTTGATGAATTTATTTAATGCTGCCTCGCCCATGCTGATATTGGCATGCGCCATTTCATTATTTTTATAATCAATATTATTAACAGTGGTGTTGGCGTGTAGCCAAGCGATAGCCTTACCATCACTGGTTTTAATTTCAAAATTATAATCGGCCTGTCCCAACATTAAGTGGTAGACAAGGCAATTGAGAAGGTCATTAATGCCCTCCCCTGTATATGATGACACAACCGCACTGCCGGCATCTTTACGACTTAATTTACTGAGGCGATTGGCCTCAAATGGGTCTGTTTGATGTAATAAGTCAATTTTGTTATAAATCTGAATAATATGATCGGCGTCATAATCAATTCCCAAATCTTCCAGTGTGGCTTTAACGGTATTGGCCTGTGAGTCTTTGTCCTGGCTGTTGATATCATGCACATGTAAAATAATATCAGCCTCAACAACTTCCTCTAATGTCGCGCCAAATGCGGCAACCAATTCGGTTGGTAAATTGCGGATAAACCCAACAGTATCGGATAATATCGCCTGTTGCCCGTTGGGTAATTTCATGGCGCGCATTGTGGGATCAAGTGTTGCAAATAACATGTCTTTTGACAAAACATTAGATTGTGTAAGTTTATTAAATAATGTCGATTTACCCGCATTCGTATAACCTACAAGGGCAATTATAGGGAAAGACTCGCGTTCCCTCGCCTTGCGTTGTAATGACCGATTGGATTTGATTTTCTCTAAATCTTTTTCTAATCTTTTGATTTCAACATCCAGTGCGCGACGATCAAGCTCAGTTTGTTTCTCACCTGGGCCGCCGACAGTGCTTGCCCCTCCGCGTTGTCGCTCTAGGTGGGTCCATGCACGTACAAGGCGTGATTTTTGATATGTTTTATAGGCTAAATCAACCTGAATTCGCCCTTCTTGAGTGTTTGCCCTGTCGGCAAAAATTTCAAGAATAATGCCTGTCCGGTCAATCACTTTAATATTTAAAAATTTTTCTAAATCACGTTGTTGTCCAGGCTTTATGTGATTATCGATATAGAGAAGATCAATATTATTCTCTTGAATAATTTCTTTGATATTTTCCAAATGCCCTTTGGTTAAATATGTAGAGGGGTTGATTTTTTTGATTGTCAGAGTAATTATATCAAAAATATCAAGGTTTAGGGCATGGCATAAACCATAGGCTTCTTCTTGATAGGATTTTATATCATTCAAATCAAGTTTTTCAATCGGGCAAATAATAAGAGTTTTAGAGGCCAAAGAGATTAATCGTCTTGATCATCTAGTTTCAATGGACCTGAGGGCATGATCGTTGATATTGCGTGCTTATAAACGAGTTGTACCTGCCCTTCACGCCTCAATAATACAGAGAAATTATCAAACCAAGTAACGCTGCCTTGTAATTTAACACCATTACAAAGAAATACAGTTACAGGAACCTTCTGTTTTCTGATGCTATTTAAAAAAACATCTTGTACATTTTGACTTTTTTCAGTCATAATTTTACCTAATATATATAATATTTATTTAATTTATATACTAATAGTTGATAATTTGCCCACGTACAAGTAAAACCGTGTAATTTTCTAAAATAAATTGATGGAAAATGAGAATAATTTTTCAATATCTGCTGGTTTTACGTTTTTTGTTGCAATAATAACAATGTCGTTGGGTTTAATAATGGTTTTTGATGATGGGAAAATGGTCGAATTATCGCTTTCCCTATAAATACAAAGTATATCTATACCTTTGGTTAGGGATACCTCTTCTAACGCAATATTTGTGATACAACAATTTTCGGTTACTTTGGCCTCAATAATTTCGATATGTTTCTGGCGGATGGTGTGAATAGATTGAATATATCCTCTTCGTAAATTATATAAAACTTTTGAGACGGTTATTGCTTCTGGATTTACGATCGCATCAATAAATCGGTCGGGTAATAGTTGGCTGTATAATCGGTTGGTGCTTAGCGCGATTGAATAATGTGCTCCCATTTTTTTTGCCAAAACAGCGGATAAAATATTATTTTCATTGCTGTTCATTACCGTTACAAAAAGAGATGATTTTTCAACACCTGACTCTTTTAAAATATCATAATCCAACGCAGAGCCATTTAAAATTAAGGCGTTTTCAATCTTTCGATTAAGTGCCCTTGCCTTGTTCATATCATTTTCAATCACAACAAGGTTGTTTTTGGAAAATTCTTTATGTTTTGCAATTTTTTCGCAAATGGATTGCCCAATAATACCACCGCCACAAACAATAATATTGCCATTATAGATATTATTTTTGCTTCCGAATGCTTCCAAAAGGCTTAGTAAGTTTGCTTTTTTACAGACGAAAAAAATTTCATCGCCACCTTCAATAACAGTGTCGTCATTAACATCCATTACCTGACTGTCGCGAATAATCATAAAAATACGAAATTCGCTCATCTTATATGCGTAATAAATTTCACGTATTTTATCGCCAACTATTTTATTGTTATCTTCAATGATTAAGCCCGAAATATGGATGTTTTCATTGGCGACGCTAATGTCATTTGTTGTTCCTGGAACGCTCATTCGTTTGATAATGGCCTCGGCAATTTCTTCTTCTGGCGATATAATCACATCAATCGGCATATGATTTCGTGAAAATAGGTTCGACCATGCGGGGTCGCGATATTCCTTATTACGAATACGAGCGATTTTTTTATTAATGCCAAAAACTGAATGTGCAACCTGACACGCCACCATATTGACCTCATCACAATCAGTAACCGCGATGATAATATCGGCGTTTTCTGCGCCCGCTTTTTGCAATATATTTGGTTGCGAGGCATATCCAACAATCCCTGTGATATCGTATGTGTCACTGACCAGTTTTACGAGGTGCGGATCAGAATCAATGACCGTAATGTTATTATCATGCATGGATAAATAGCTGGCGATTGATAAACCAACGCGCCCTACTCCACAAATTATAATATTCATGATTGATTTGCCTTTGCTGTTTGGTCGTCACCGTAAGTGATGTTCATAGATTTGAGTTTACGATAAAGTGCCGTTCTCTCCATATCTATATGTTCTGCAATTTTTGCAATATTTCCGTCATATTTTTCCAACATATTGATTAAGTAATTCTTCTCAAACATTTCACGGGCCGTTTTGAGAGGGTAATCATATAGATTTTGTTGAGATTCCTGTTGTGTTGTATGCTTTTTGTAAGGAACCACGTTAGAGTCATTTAATATATTTTCTTGTAATAAAAATTGAATATTTGAATTGAGAGTTTCCTCATCACTGTTGAAATAGCTGTTTATAACAATCCATTCAATCGCGACCTTGAGTTGCCTGATATTTCCAGGCCAAGTATATCGTCGTAAAAGATCATAAACCTTTTTTGATAGTGACGGTCTGTCAATATGAAGTTCAAGACAAATAGATGTAATAAATTCAGTCACCAAGATATCAATATCATCGCGCCTATTTTTTAATGAAGGAGCCGTATATTTTAAAATTGCTAGTCTATCATAGAGAGAAGAGCTGAATTTTTTATCATTTACAATGTGACTCATATCAACATCACATGTTGCAATGATCCGGCATGAGCATGTATTTTTATTTAATAAATTAAGTAGATTTGATTGAGCATTAAGGTCTAATGTTTCTATGTTTTCAAGAATAAGTGTGCCGTTAGGGTGCTCTGATAATGATTTTTCTATACGCTCAAAATTAACGTCATAACAATTTATCGTGTCTAAATAATTTTTTGATCTACGGGAAACTGAATGGATCAGCCTTCCAACGTAACTTTTTCCTGTACCTTTTTCACCAGTAATCAAAATGCGCGCATCTGAATCCGCGTTATCCTCTATGGATTTTATTAGCGCCCCCATTACCACGGATTTATATTTGTGATGAATAATATCCATGGTGCCGCCATGGTCACGAAGACGCGTATTTTCTTCTTTTAAAGATTTCTGTTCCAACGCGCGATTAACGGTTAATAAGATATGGTCAATCTTAAAGGGTTTTTCAATAAAATCGAACGCGCCCATCTTCATGGCATTCACCGCCATTTCAACATTTCCATGGCCACTAATCATTAAAATTGGAATATTTTTATGAGCCCCTGATTTTAAATGCTTTAGGATTTGAACACCATCCATATCGCTGTTATCCAACCAAATATCAAGGACAATCAAATCAATTTTATTGTTTGTAATAAGAGAAAGGGCTTGTTCTGAGTGCGCTGCCTTTAAAACATTATAACCTTCATCAATAAAAATGTCTGCCAAAATGTCGCGGATATCGGCTTCATCATCAATAATCAATATTGTTTGGCTCATTCAGTATCCTTTGAAATAGAAAACGCAATTAATGTTGCATAGGAAAGATTCATATTATTTATCATAGCGATATCAGGGTTAAACATCAAATCACCGTGATGATCTTCAACAATTTTTTTGACAATCGCCAAACCAAGACCCGTTCCCTTTTCTTTATGAGTAATATAAGGCTCACTTAATTGATCACTTTCAATATTTTTTGGCAGACCTGAACCGTTATCGGCAATACCAATAATCAAACGTTTTTCTTCCTCTGCAATAATAAGCCAAATTTCATTCTGTTTATCTGTATTATCCTGCATGGCTTCAATCGCATTTTTGAAGAGATTGGTCACGCTTTGGCGAATTTGTTGCGCATCATGTGGGATAATCATCACCCCCTCTTCGCCTTTTAAGTGCGTTATAAAATTAAAATTAATCTCAGGATGCGCTTGTTTATTCAACACATAGATATCTTCTAACAGAGGATAAATGTTTTCTTTAACAATATTGGCCTCTGGCATTTTTGCAAACTCGGCAAAACTATTCACCATTGTTTTGATATCTCCAACATGGCGGATGATTGTTTCTGTACATTGATCAAAAACCGTCCTGTCTTCTTCGCTTAAATTCGTCCTGTATTTACGGTTTAGGCGTTCGGCGGATAATTGTATGGGTGTGAGTGGATTTTTAATTTCATGCGCAATACGGCGGGCAATATCAGCCCATGCGGCCTTACGTTGGTTTGCTAAAACTGATGTTAAATCATCGAATGTAACGATGGCGCCTTTTTCATCATTATCCAGCCGTTCGACAACGATGCGAGCGATAAAAACACGTATCGCCTTATCTTGCCGTCTCACCTGTATTTCACATGTTGTGACGACCCCATAATCATCTTTGTCCATGGCTTCGTCTAAATAAATCGCTAATTCAGGCATGATATATGTGATTTTTTGCCCGATTAAACCCTCTATGGGAATATACAGCAACTCACCAGCCGCATTATTAGCTAAGGTGATTTTTTTATGATCATCGACAGACAAAACCCCCGTTGAAACCCCACCCAGAATTGTTTCGGTAAAACGCCGACGAAAATCCATTTGGCTGTTTGCGCTCATTAAATCACCTTGTTGCGTTTCAATGGTTTCCGTCATACGGTTAAAGGCATGCCCTAACATTTTAAATTCATCCACTGCATAGGATGGGTCAACACGAACCGATAAATCCCCTGCCCTGGCTTGTTCTGATGCAGTGATTAATTCAGTGATTGGCCTCATTAAGCGGCGCGCAAAGGATAATCCAAACCACGTTGCGGATATGGTCAAAAGCATGGTAATTAATAAATATATAGCTGTTAAAATAACTTGTAATCGTGTGCTTGATTGGTCAATTTCATTGTATTGAGCCACACCTTCGCGCGTTCGCTCAATATGCCCTAAAACTTTTGGGTCGATATCACGTTCAACAAACGCATATGTATTAAGATAGTTTGATAATTTCAAAAGTGCAGTAATACCCTGTTGGCCACTTTCTTGAATAATAACATCGTCAGTGTTTTGTGTATCGTCAATTTGTTCAACAACATCGGAGGAAACAAAATTTACATCTAAATTTGCCTGTGCAATAATATCTCCCTCAGTGCTAATTAAATGGATATTAGAAAAATTACGCAAAAAAGATTGAGTTTCCAACATTTTCTGCATAGATTCTTGGTTAAAAGCCAGTATTGGTGCCTGCCTATCTAAATCCGTACCCATCGCCATTACGTCGGCGCGAATGAGTTGTTTATGTTCTGATAAATAAGCCTCAGCAACGGCTTGTGACTCATTAATGGCGGTGCGAACTCTGTCGTCTAACCACCCATGAAGTCCAAAATAGAAAAAACCAACCGAAAAAATGGCCATGAACATGGCGGGCAAAGCGGTTAGGAGTGAAAAAATGAAAACCAATCGAATATGAAGATTTGACCCGACAATCCCTTGTTTACGGCGAATATAAAGCGCAATGATACGCCGGCTGACCAAAACAACCAACGCCAAGAGGATTATAATATTAATATTTAGTAATATTATTAGAGCGCTAGAATTGCTTCCAAACGGTGGAATATTCACAAGCGAAGCGTAGGTGAGAAGACCAACTAATGCACCCAATCCAATAAGGATAGTCACAAGACGATTAGTCAGGCTTTTTCGCGCAAGCCATATTTTACCTATGCGACGCAGGCGATACCATAAACCATCTTGATAATTTAAACTTTTCTGCATTTCCTCTATTCTTTTAAAGCGTTTTTCGCTATTTTCCAAGGATTATGAGTGAAAACAAACCAAATATAGCTATTTTAATCGTTGCTGGCGGTAATGGTGTCCGCATGGATTCAGAGATTCCAAAACAATATATGCCCATTCATGGCAAATCAATTTTACGTCACACATTAGAAAAATTTGTTAATTTTGACCTTGTTCAATGTGTTATTAGTGAAGGGCATAAGGCTTTTTATCAACAGGCTGTGGATGGTTTGAATTTACTTCCATTTGTCATTGGGGGGGCAACTCGACAGGAAAGTGTTTGGGCTGGATTGCAATCGCTAAAAAAGCATTTACCTGATTACGTCCTTATTCATGATGCAGCCAGACCTGGTGTCTATCCACAAGATATCCACAATATTATCAACAAATTAGAGAGAAATAGTAATGCAACGCTTGCATGTCCTGTTTCTGAATCTTTACAACGGGATGGCATGAATATTGACCGTGATAACTTATGGATGATACAAACACCACAAGCTTTCGATTTTGGCATGATTATGGATGCTCATGAAAAAGCAATCAAAGATAATTTTATTGGCACCGATGATACATCCATTGCACGTCATGCTGGATATGATGTTGAATATGTCACCTGTGGGCGTCATAACATTAAAATAACAACACAGGATGACCTTAAAATGGCTCAGATGATTTTATCAAACGAAATGGAAACAAGGGTTGGTAACGGTTTTGATGTTCATGCCCTAGAGGTCAGTGAAACCAATTTGATACGATTATGCGGTATTGATATCCCCCATTATCAGTCATTAAGGGGACATAGTGATGCCGATGTCGGATTACACGCCCTGACAGATGCCATATTAGGCGCGATGGGTGAGCCAGACATTGGGCATTATTTCCCACCAAGTGATGATAGTTTCAAAAATATGGATTCTCATGTTTTTCTGGACAAGTCTGTGGATATTTTAAAGTCGCGTGGTGGGTCACTGACCCATATTGACATCACATTTATGTGTGAAGAACCAAAGATAGAAAAGCATCGTGAGGCGATGATCACCCACCTGTCCAATCATTTAAATTTATCCACAGGACGCATTTCCATTAAGGCAACAACGACTGAAAAATTGGGCTTCACAGGGCGAGGTGAAGGAATTGCGTGCCAAGCCGTTGTTACAATAAAGGTGCCCGTTTATGATTAAACCATACACATTGATTGCGACATGGTTTGGGTCTGGATTTATTCGCCCTGCATCTGGCACATGGGGAACACTGGCTTCCCTTCCTCTATGTTTGGCAATGGTTTATTTTTTAGGTCATTTAGGTGTCATTTTGATGTCAATGATCCTTTTTTTAGTTGGGTTATGGGTAACGCATCTTCACCAAATAGACACAGCAAAGCACGATTCGTCCGAAGTGGTGATTGACGAAGCGGTAGGCATGATGATTGCCTCTATCCCTCTTCTCTATATCTTTACTTGGCAAATGGCATTAGCGTGCTTTGTTTTGTTTCGCGTTTTTGACGCCGTCAAAATTGGCCCTGTCGGGTGGCTTGATAAAAATATCAACGGCGCGCTTGGCGTTATGAGTGATGATGTCGCAGCGGGTTTGATGGCAACCATATGCATGTTAGGGTATTTAGTATGGATGCATTAATTCAAAAATTATTTTCACTGCTTGAAAAACATCAATTTAAAATTGCCACAGCCGAAAGCTGTACGGGCGGTATGATTGCCACCGCATTGACCGACATAGCGGGATCATCTGCCTATTTTGAACGTGGATTTGTGACTTATTCCAACGAGGCAAAAATTGAGATGCTAGATGTTCAACCCTTAACGATAGAGCGTTTTGGCGCGGTGAGTGAACAAACCGCCCGATTAATGGCACGGGGCGCGTACGCCCATTCAAGGGCTGATATTGCCGTTTCTGTTACAGGAATTGCCGGACCAGACGGCGGCACGAGCGAAAAACCAGTAGGGTTAGTTTATATAGGTTTATCAACCGAAGGCCATGCAGTGGTGCATAAACATGTCTTTGATGGTGATAGAGCGGAGATCAGAGCGCAAACAAAGGAACACGCCATTCAACACGCGATTGATTATTTAGAATCGTTGTAAAGTTCGTCGGCACGTTTTTCGAACGCATCGACCATGCGCGATACTGCTTTTTCAAAAAACAAGGTGATTAACCCCTGTAACATTGGATTTTTAAATTCAAAATCAACATAGAAATCAATAATACATCCCTCACCTTCAGGGATGAATTTCCAATCATTTGATAGGTTTTTCATAGGGCCATCAAGATATTCAACACGAATATGGTTTGGCCGATTAAGCGTCACACGGGATTTGAATTTTTCGCGGATCATTTTATAACCAATGATTAAATCCGCCTCGATGGTATCACCCTCTTCCGCAGTTTTACGGCATGCCACGCACCATGGCAGAAAATCGCCATAGGATTCAACATCCGCAACTAAATCGAATAATTGTGCGGGTGTGTATGGTAGATATTTTTTTTCGGCATGTGTGGGCATATTTTATTTTAAACCACAGAGACGCAGATGCACAGAGATGTTTTCAATAAAATTTTTATTCGTATATGATATCAAGGAATCCGCAACAATATGAATGGATGATGAGGGTTTATAACTTTCACTGTATATGGCCACAATTGGCTTTCCAATCATATTGGCCCATCCCAGTTCAATTCCCATCCCTGTTGACGCATAGGATACTTCCGCTAAAACAATATCAGAGTTTATTATAATATCTTTTGAATTTCCAATATCCACTTTATCATGAGGAAAAACAAAATCGTATTCTGTCGTTAAATCGCTTTGTCTTAAAGGTTCATATAATTCTTTCTGGAAATCAAAAGCAGTTGAATGGCATACATATATTTTTTTCAACTCTGTGTCTCCTCGCCTCTGTGGTGAAAATTATGCTTTCGCCAGTTTAGTATCTCTGTTGATTTTCAGCCTTGCAAAATCTTCTCCTGCGTGATGAGATGATCGCGTTAGGGGTGAGCTGGAAACCATCAAAAAACCCTTGGCATAGGCCATTTTTTCAAATTTCGCAAATTCATCTGGCGTGACATATCGTTCCAACGGCGCATGTTTTGGCGTTGGCTGTAAATATTGCCCAATCGTAATGAAATCAATATTGGCGGATCGCATGTCGTCCATAACCTGTCCCACTTCTTCGTTCGTTTCTCCCAATCCGACCATCAGACCCGATTTGGTAAAAATTGTCGGGTCGACTTCTTTCACACGTTCCAACAAACGGAGTGAGCGGAAGTAACGCGCCCCTGATCGCACGCGTGCATATAACGATGGTACGGTTTCTAAATTATGATTAAACACATCAGGTTTCGCGCGGGTGACGCTGTCCACAGCATTCCAATCGCCACGGAAATCACCGGGTAGAATTTCAACCGTAGTATCGGGGCTTAACCTGCGAATTTCATCAATTGTTTTCACAAAATGCGCGGCGCCGCCATCTTTTAAATCATCACGGTCAACGGATGTCACAACAACATGTTTTAGGCCCATTTCCTTGACGGCCTTGGCAACGCGGGTGGGTTCCCACACATCCAATGCATCGGGTTTACCCGTTGCCACATTACAAAAGGCACAGGCACGGGTGCAAATTTCACCCATAATCATAAAGGTCGCATGAGATTTTGCCCAACATTCACCAATATTGGGGCAACCCGCCTCCTCGCACACCGTTGTCAAATTCAATTTTTTAACAATTTGACGCGTGTCCTCGTAAATGCCTGTCGGGCTTGGAGCCTTAACCTTAATCCAATCAGGTTTTTTGCCCGATGGACGATCAGGATTTTTCTGTTTTTCCGGATGGCGTTTGGTGCGATCCAATAATTTTTCATTGTATGTCATTGTGAACATTATATAGCGCGAAACATCAAGGTGGCAAAGGAAAAACGACTTATTAAGCCTAAGCGACTTAATTTTATTTTATTAGATGATTGTTTTTAAAAAGATTTGTTAAAATTAAGTCTTTTAAGTCACATTTATTTAAGTCGTAATCATTCCGCCTCAGATCTTAATTATAGGACAATATGCCTAATTATACCTTTAACTCCATGCAATAATTAACTGTTTGTTGTATTTTTATTGTTATGATTAATCAAGATGAAAAAAAGCGTGATGAAGTTTTAAAGCGTATGCTTAATACTCCACCAGAATCTAATAAAGATATGGTTAAACGAAAGTCTGACAGAAGGGATAACAACCCAAAATCTAAGTATTGCAAGGGAAGTAAATAAGTAAAAAACGCTGTATAAGCAGAAATAATTTGACACTATTGTATAAAAATTATATATATTTTGGGAATGTCCAACACCGTAAACAATTACGGAATAGGGTAGAAAATAAAGAAACCGCCCAATGCAGATACATTGAACGGTTTCAGAACCTACGGAGGTTCAATAGTGATGGTTACTGTAATAACTATCATATTATCTCCTTTCATTAGGAGTTAGTGAATATAAAAAACGGTGGTAGAAGTGAGTAGCTTTTCCACTGTTTTTTATTAGCTTATTAATGTAAATGAAATTATAGAAAACACAATCAATGAATCGGTTGTTTCACCAATTATTTTTGTGTTTATATTTACGCGAAGTTTCTGACAGTAGTCGGATTATAAAACAATCTCTTACCCTCTGCGCCTTTTAAAGCTAATAGAGTGCGTTCATTATCTGTAATGTCACGATTGTTATATCTAAAATCAAATTCCGCTAAATAACGACCTAAATGCTTTTCTGAACAATGTTGGTAAACACCCTTCATGCCACGCTTGAATACTGAAAAATAATTCTCAACATGATTTGTTGTAATACCATTGCGGACATATTCGCCTTTTGAGTGATTAACAGTTTCGTGATTTGAAAATTCTTTACCCACACGAGTATATAAACGACTTTCATCTGTGCGTAACTCGCTATCCATGGAAACATTATTGCGTAAAATATCAGTAACGGTGTATGCATCGGCTCTATCAACATGGAATGTTCTTGATTTACCTTCGCTTACCAATGAAATAACTGACATTTTGGCCGCCGCTTTACCTGATTTAATAAAAGGTTGTCCATTTGTACGGACGGTAGGAGGGTTTTTCTTTTTACCAAAATAGGTTTCATCCGCTTGGACGTGCTTACCTTCACCACCCATAGGTTCGTTATTATCGTCTATCATTGCCTCACGAATACGGTGTGCCATAAACCATGCGGTTTTATAGGTAACACCTATCATGCGGTGTAACTGGTGTGCGCTCATTCCTTTTTTAGACGCACATAATAATTGAGTAGCCAAAATCCATTTATTTAAAGGCACATGACTGCGTTCGTAAATCATACCGGTGCGAACGGTGAATTTTTCTAGGCAATCACCACAATGATAATATCCCTTAACCTCACGCTTAATAGGGTTCTTTTTTGTAGGCTTGTTGAACATAGGCGTAGGCTTGCATTTATCCGTGCCACCACATAAAGGACAAGTCACATTGTCACCCCAACGGATATGTTCTAAATGCTCTCTGGCGGCATTTTCATCATGATATATTTTATTTGTTAAATCCATAATCTTTACTCCTTAAATCTATACCTAGTATATGATCCATTAGTTTTGGAGTCAAGTATATAATTAGGACAATATGCCTATTTAGTAAAGTGATTATTGGAGTTTGCTGGACGGTTTTTAATATAGGTCCAAATCGTATCAAACAAGATAAATGGAGGCGTTTTGGTCAACCGCGTCGCACCTTGAACTGATAACATATCCGATAAATCAAAATCCTGCCCATGACGTTTGGCGTAAGTGTGAGGGGCATTTGATTTTGGTTTTATTGTCATTATGTGTCCTTATGATTTTAAAGTTCGATATCAATATCATAAGTTGCACAGGCACGTAAAGGCAGTTTTTATATATTTTTTCTTTGTTTTTTATAATGTTAAGGGTTGACATCGGCGTATTCTATTTTTTTAAAAAGAACGCGTATGTGCATCCATGTTTGCTACACAGGTGTAAAATAACATTAACGGACTAATTAAAATGGAAGTTTAAAGAAAATGGTCGGGATGAGAGGATTCGAACCTCCGGCCCCCTGGTCCCAAACCAGGTGCGCTACCAGACTGCGCCACATCCCGAACTAGAGAGGTTTTAACATTATTTAGCTGATGATTGCAAGCATTCTTGTGTCAGATTTGAGATTAATTTTGAACCAGTTGCTATATTCATTTTATCGGCCAATCCACCATTAATCTCCACCACGGAGCATATCGGAGAATCAGGTCCACGGGGTGTTTCGTCATGTGGTGTTGCGGAATATTCAATATGAACCAATTGATTGTTATTATCAAAAAACAGCATATCCAATGGAATAAGTGTATTTTTCATCCAAAATTTTGTAATCGACGGTGTTGGGTAAAGAAATATCATACCTTCGTCTTGAGGCATTTCCTCAACGAACATGAGACCTTTCTTCTGTTGTTCTTGTGTTTGTGCAATTGAAATAGAAAACACCGCCTGTTGCCCAGACGGTGTTTCAATTATAATTTGTTCTTTATTCTCTTGGCAGGCAGCTAGACCAACCAG
Organism: uncultured Micavibrio sp.; assembly: GCA_964350795.1. Classification (GTDB taxonomy): domain Bacteria; phylum Pseudomonadota; class Alphaproteobacteria; order Micavibrionales; family UBA1664; genus UBA1664. Next base: position 8,412 of record CAYGLI010000014.1, on the reverse strand, counting down.
AATGAAAATAAAGATATATTTTTTAATGGATGTAAACATACTCCATGTATACATGAGCAATAGCGATTGTGGCAAGCATCAATGGAAAACCGAGCTTCATAAATTTCAAGAATGAAATTCTGTGCCCTGCTCTCTCTGCAAATGACGCCACCATGACGTTAGCTGATGCTCCAACCAGTGACCCATTACCACCAAGACATGCGCCGAGTGACAACGCCCACCAGATTGGTAAAATCGCATCATGGCCACCCAATTCTGTTTCAACGGATTGAATTAATGGAATCATCGTTGCAACGAATGGAATATTATCAACAATGGCCGAGAATATTGCAGATGCCCACAACACAAGAAGTGCGGTATAGCCGATATCACCACCGGTATAATCAAGCAACATTTGACCAAGCATGGAGAGCAACCCCGCCTGCTCAACCCCATAAACAAGCATGAAGAGACCAATGAAGAAGAAAATAGTTTCCCATTCCACATCACCTAAGGCCTTGTGAACCTTATGTGTTTGCTCTTCTGGCTTGAATTTATAGATTTGAAGCAACATTAAGAATGCCGCACCTGTTAGGGCAACCGTTCCAGGCTCAATTCCGTGACCATGACCATAAACAAAACCAAAAATAACCAACGCCATTACAAATAATGATTTCATTAATAATGTTACATCGGTTAATGCCTCGCGTGGTTCATAACTCATGATTCGTGCACGAAGACGCATGCTAACTTCGAATTTACGTCCCCATAACAAATCAAAGAATACAAGAATAAAGACTAAAATAATCAATGCTGCTGGTGCTGTGTTATAGATAAAGTCCATGAAGGAAAATCCAACCGCAGATCCAATAAGAATGTTTGGCGGATCACCAATCAGTGTTGCCATACCACCAATATTCGATGCAAAAATCTGTGAGAATAGAAATGGATATGGGTTTAACTTTAACTGATCTGTTAATAACAGTGTAATCGGAACAATCAGCATAACAGTTGTTACGTTATCTAATAAGGCGGAGAACACAGCCGTCACAATGGCTAAACCAGCCAGTAGTGATCGAGGGTTACCCTTCACCGCCTTTGCCATGTAAATTGCGACATATTGGAAAACACCTGAATTTTTGGTAATTCCAACGATGGCCATCATCCCGATTAGTAGGAAGATTGTGTTAAAATCAACACCTTGAACGGCCGTATGTTGGCTCATCACACCCAAAAAAATCATCAAGCCGGCACCAATTAAGGCAACAACGGCACGGTTAATTCTCTCGGAGATAATGAAGGCATAGGCAATAACAAGAATTGTTGCAGAAACTAATATGGCGGGACTTAACCCAACATATTCACCTAAATTGACGAGGGGTTCCCATGCGAAAATCCCTCCTGTTGGGACGATGATTTCGCCCCCATGAGCTGATACAGACATTTTTTATACTCCCTATTTCTTAATTTTCATCTTCCGAATCGTCAGCTTCCATTTTTAATAGAGCCTCAATCGCGGATTGTTCAGATATCAAGCCAATCAAATGGCCATTTTGCCCTACGGCAGGAATTGGCGAACCGTATTTTGATAACATACGTAACACCTCCCATGTTTGGGTTTTGTCGGTGATTTTAATGCAATCTTCGCTGCATACATGGTCGCCAACACGCGATGGAAATAGTTTGCGCAGGCGATTTGCCAGTTGACCTGATGCACCGGCGGCAAAGTCCAATGTTTGCAATCCGCCAACCATGTACGATGGGACAAGTGATTTGATAACTTCATGTGTGCTAAACATGCCTTTGAAGACTCCGTCATTATCAAGGACGGGGACGGCACGAACTTGTTTTTCGTCCAATAGACGCAGAACTTGTTCAACCGTGTCATCAGCATTCGCCGTGATAACACTGTTAACACCAAGTTTTGATAATATACGTTCGGGTGACATTTTATTCCCTTTTCGTTGTTACAGTTTTCTTTACGGCCACAAAAAAGCCGTAGATCACTTTTTTAATAACCGCGGGCAATATACGCCCATAAGAATGCATTGCAACAACTATTTATGAGAATAAGAAAAACCTTGTAAAATCAAAATTTAATCCGTGTTCCAATCGTTAAGGCGACCACATCATCCGAACCGACAATTGATGCAGGAACATATTTTATACCGCCACGAATTGTTGGAAGGTAATCGTTAATTTCATACTCCACACCACCATTAAAGGCCAAGAATGGTATATATTCATTGAAAATTACAAAGTCATCATTAACGTTATCTTCATACCCAGACACAAATCCAAAATCGGCACCACCAAACAGGTTGATGTGACGATTAACAAGGTAAATGGCCTCTGCACCAACGCCAATTCCATTCGAATCATTGTTATAGCTGTTATCAAATGTTGTAAAACCTGCACTAAGGGCGTATTTCCAACCGGGTTTCCAATCAAATTCTTTGCCCAATTTAATTGTTAGAATATCATTATCCTCGTTATAACCACCAACGGGCGCATCGCCATCAGATAGATGGTTTGAATTGGGCGCATATTCGATTAACACAAAATAACTTCGATCGTTCATCTCATCACGAACTTCTTGTGATTGTGCCTGAGTGACGAACGTTAATAATCCAATTAGTAATACAAAATATTTCATTAGTTCAACTTTCCTTTAACGATACCACCAACGGCACCCATATTAATTTGACCTGCATATTTGGATTTTAAAATCCCCATGACCTTACCCATATCCTTTTGTGATTCGGCGCCTGATTGTTTGACGGCTTCGTCGATAATCGCCTCCAGATCCGCGCCTTCAATTTGTTTAGGCATGTAACGGTTGATGATGGCAATTTCTGCGTCTTCTTCATCAGCTAATTCAGGGCGATCATTCTCACGATATGTTTTTGATGATTCTTCGCGTTGTTTTAACATTTTTTGCAAAACGGTGAGGACGTCAGCATCACTCACACTGCCAACACCGGCAACGCGAATTTCAATATCTTTATCTTTTAACCCTGCATTGACAAGGCGGAGTGTTTGGAGCGTTTTAGCATCCTTATCCTTCATTGCCTGTTTCATATCATCGGTAATTTTTGTGCGTAAGTCTGACATATTTTATTTTTCCTTGGTTTTTATCCTATGATTGTTTATACAATAGTTTTTTAGCGACGAATAGAGAAAGAGCTAAAAAATCATGACTGATATTTTTCCAACTGCATTAATTGTTTTAAACGATGGCACCATTATTGAAGGCCAAGGGTTTGGCGCCGAAACCACTAATGTTGGGGAAATATGTTTCAACACGGGAATGACGGGATATCAGGAAACATTAACCGATCCATCTTATGCCTCGCAAATTATTACATTCACAACACCGCATATTGGCAATATAGGAACCAACGACGATGATTTGGAAAACAAGTCACCATCGTGTCTTGGGCTTATTGTGAGAGACAAACCGACATCGCCATCGAGTTTCAGATCAACACAATCATTTGATGATTGGTTAAAATCACATAATCTACCTGGGATATATAACGTTGATACACGCGCACTAACACGTCGTATTCGTGATTTGGGCGCGCCAAACGGTGTTATTACCGTCAATTACAAAGGTGAATTTGATCGTGACGCATTATTGCAACAGGCCAAAGGATGGAACGGTTTAGAGGGCATGGATTTGGCCAAAGAAGTCACATGCGATGCATCTTATGAATGGAACGAAAAAGTGCATGACCTCATCGCCACAACGGCAAACGATAATGGTAAATTATTGCATATCGTCGCCGTTGATTATGGCGCCAAGCATAATATTTTGCGGTGTTTGGCATCAACAGGGGCGAAGGTTTCGGTTGTCCCTGCACAGACATCCGCGAATGATATCATCGCCCTTAACCCCGACGGCGTATTCCTGTCTAATGGCCCCGGTGACCCCGCCGCAACAGGCATATATGCCGTGCCAATGATTAAAACATTGCTTGAAAAAAACATTCCAATATTCGGAATTTGTTTAGGGCATCAACTTTTGGCACTTGCCCTTGGTGGAAAAACAGAAAAAATGCATTTTGGCCACCGTGGCGCAAATCACCCTGTCAAAGATTTACAAACTGGTAAGGTCGAAATCACATCCCAAAACCATGGGTTTAAAGTTTTGCCTGAAACTTTACCAGATAATGTGGAGGTCACACATCAATCCCTGTTCGATCAATCGAATGAAGGGATACGTTCAAAACAAAAACCAGCATTTAGCGTGCAATATCACCCCGAAGCATCGCCTGGGCCAACAGATAGTTATTATCTGTTTGAAAGATTTATCGATATGATTAATAATCATAAAAAAGCAGCATAAAAAGGACTTAAGATGAAACTTACATTACTCTCATTTGCATTGATATTATCTCTGTCAGCATGTTCAAACACATTGGACGGCGCGGGGCGTGATCTTGAAAAAGCCGGACAATCGATCCAAAAAACATTTTAATTTATGGATTTGGTAACCGATTTCTTTTTGCGGTTTATAACGCAATTTCAATCCCCTGCCCTTGCTTTTCTGATCGGTGGAATGCTTTTGGCGGCATGCAAAAGTAAATTACAAATACCCACCGCCATCTATCAATTCGCTGTTTTCATGTTGTTGATGCGCATTGGTATGAAGGGTGGGATTGAACTTAAAAATGCTAATCTTTTAGATATGATTTTACCCGCAATATCCGCGGTTGTTATTGGACTTTTGGTTGTGGGGGTTGGATCATTTATTTTAACGCGCCTGCCGAATGTTAAGAAAGAAGACGGAATTGCCACCGCTGGATTGTTTGGCGCGGTAAGTGCGTCCACATTGGCCGCCGCCATGACGTTACTAGAGGAAAGCGATATTTTTTACGAGGCATGGGTGCCCGCTCTCTATCCCTTTATGGATATTCCTGCCTTATTACTCGCAATTATCTTAGCGAATATCTATATGTCGAAAGCAAGCCAACAGAAAAAAGACCGTGTTCGCATTCGCCCTATTATTAAGGAGAGCCTCAGAAGCTCTGCACTATCAGCCCTGTTACTTGGTCTTGCGCTTGGTTTGTTTTCACACCCTGAAAAGGTTGTTGAAAGTTTTTATGATCCGTTATTCCGTGGATTATTGTCCGTGTTGATGTTGATTATGGGGATGGAGGCTTATTCACGCCTTTATGAATTGAAAAAGGTTGCCCATTGGTATGTCGTCTATGGCCTGCTCGCGCCAATCATTCATGGGCTTATCGCTTTTGGCTTTGGCTATATCCTTCACTTAAATTTTGGATTTAGTGCAGGAGGTGTTGTTTTATTGGCCGTTTTGGCGGCAAGTAGCTCAGACGTCTCAGGTCCACCAACATTGCGTGCAGCCATTCCGACGGCAAATCCATCAACCTATATCGGCACATCGACCAGTATAGGGACACCCGTTGCAATTGCGATTTGCATTCCGTTGTTTATTGCCATGGCCGATGCATTAATGGGGTTTTAACCAGAACTCTGTCATCCCACGACTTGTTCGGGGGATTTTGTCCACTAAGATCAAACAAGATTCCCTTACAATTTTCTTCGAAAATTCAGGGAATGACAATAATGGTAAAACTTAATCCTTCTCAAATTTTTGAGGGCGTAAAATATGCACATCCTCGATATAAATGATACCTGAATAATTTGTCAGATATTCATCCGCAACCTTTTCAGCAATATCCAATGCCAAATCAGCGTTAATAATGATTGTTTCGATTTGAATATTGGCATTGGCATCATTCAGGGAATTTCGATCATTTGACCGAATACCTCGACTGCCCTTTCCTCCAGCCATTTTCAGGGTGTAGCCTGACGCCCCCAAATCCTCGATAAATTGCGTTACATCATCGGCAATGATTTTTTCGGTAACAATAACGATTTTTTTGGCCTTGTGAATCATTGGTCGTCCCTTTTAAAAGATTTTATAATATTGATTACAATCCAGTTAGAAAAAAACATCAAGGTTAAAAAAACCGCTAAAAAGCGGTTTTTAATTTATTTATGGTTGTGAATGACGTTGACGCCGTCTTAATACGGCAAAGCCAACCAAGCTGCTTAATAAAAATAGACCCGCTGGCCCGACAGAAACAGCAGCTATATGAGGTGTTTCTGGCGTAATAACACCACATTTACATTTTTGTTCAAATATTGATACTATTTGAGTATTTGTTTCTAATACATTCGTATCACCTGAACCTCCACTTAAATACCCAAATCCTAATCTATTTGATTGCAAACGATTTGACCTGTCATCAGACCTAGGTGGGTTAGAAACTATGCCGCCAGAAGGAACGCCTACATTTGTTCGTGGTGGTACGTATCCTGGTACCGTGTACCGAGCATGTGTTCCACCAGTACATGAAGTGGCATTATCTAAAGTTGAATAAGACACATCCATTGACAAAATCTGTCCGTTTGTATCAACTGTTTTTTTCAAATAACACCCAAAAGATGTTTTAACCAATGCCTCGCTTGGATTATCAGATGTTTTATATTCCAAACCGATATTCGCACGAGAAAACACACCTTTAGCATCCGCTAATACGACAAGTTTTATATCGTGCACATTACCATTTGCGATATCATCCGCCGTTTCACCGCGCGCTTGTGCAAGGGTACTCTTCAGCATTGAATCGTAATTATGGGATTCTTTTGGTAAAGCCAGCGCGTTGAAAGTAACCAGAATAGCTTCTTTTGCTTTAAGTTCAGCCTTTGTTTCTGGGTTTTTTAAATCTGCTTCACAGGCGGCTAAATCTTGTGTTTGATCAATGGTTTCATCGTAGGATTGAATAAAATAAAAATTATTATAAGTTTGTTGAATTGTCACAACAGGTTGACCTGTAACAAAGGCAGTTAAACCATTTTCAAATTGGCTCATGTAACGGTTGCCATTATTTTCATCGGTTGCGGCTGATCCGTCTATGATTTGACTGTTAACCGCCATAAAGCTGTCACGGTCGCCATGGCCACGGCCTGCTTGTGTTGCGATATAATCACCACTAGATGCTGAAAATTGTGCGTTACTTGGTGCCTGTTCATTTAAAACACCTAAAGATTTCAATTTTCCATTCGCAAAAGCCTGTACGATTTGTGGTTGTGACAACCCTTTAAGCTGATCACCGGAAACAATTGATGTATCGTTTGGCATTGATGTCATAACACATTCTTGCACACGGCCGCCGTTTTCACTGCGTTGATAAATTTGGCGCATTGTATCGCCACCGCTCCATAATTTTTGGTATCTTGGTGTTTGTGATTTAATTCTACCTTTCAAAAGATCCTCACCCCAACTTGGCGATGCCTTGCTGTGGTTAAGTATTCTATTTTTCTCGTAATGTGAAAAATCAACTTGGCCAAATGATAAATCGGCTGTGGACACATCCATATCAATCGTTTCACCATTCACATTAGGAAAATTTAGTGTCGCTGATGAAACCGATGTTGCAACAAGTAATGCTGTGGCTGTCAGTGTAGGTAGTGTTAATTTATTCATTTTAAAAAGTCCTTTTAAACTTAAATATTGCGCTCTTATGACATAAAAATAAATTTAATTCAAATAAATTATGGATATATAAAATCTATGTGTTTAATTGCCCTTAATGGCTTGCATCCTTATCGTTAATATCCTATTACAATATCTTCGGTAGTCAATTTAATTGAAGGACATTCAATGCCGAAAAGAACAGATATAAAATCCATCCTCATCATTGGCGCGGGCCCTATTATTATTGGGCAAGCGTGTGAATTCGACTATTCAGGTGCACAGGCCTGTAAATCCCTTCGCGAGGAAGGGTACAGAGTTATTCTGGTCAATTCCAACCCTGCGACGATTATGACCGACCCAGACATGGCGGACGCAACATATATTGAACCGATTACCCCCGCAATTGTAACCAAGATTTTAGAAAAGGAACGCCCTGATGCCGTCCTTCCGACAATGGGAGGGCAAACGGCGCTTAATTGTGCCTTGGCATTGGACGCCGATGGAACGTTAGATCGTTTAGGGATTGAGTTGATTGGCGCAAAGGCCGATGTGATTGATCGTGCCGAAGATCGTCAGAAATTCCGCGATTGTATGGATGAATTAGGATTGGAAAGCCCCCGATCTGTTGCATGTCATTCCGTTGATGAGGCATTTGCTGCCTTAGACTACGTCAAACTACCCGCAATTATGCGCCCATCCTTCACTATGGGTGGAACGGGTGGCGGTGTTGCCTATAACAAACAGGAATTTGAAAAAATTGTTCGTGAAAGTTTAGACGCATCCCCAACCAACGAAGTTTTGGTTGAGGAATCCGTTCTGGGGTGGAAAGAATATGAAATGGAGGTTGTTCGCGATACGGCCGATAAATCTATTATTATATGTTCTATTGAAAATATTGATCCAATGGGTGTGCATACGGG
>CAYGLI010000013.1:0-31773 GCA_964350795.1 uncultured Micavibrio sp. | reverse complement strand
GATCAGAATGGTAATTTTTGCAACCACCCCACAATTTTACGTGTTTTGTCGCTGAATAATGATGGTGTGTAATAGGCACCTGCGGCGCGTTTATTAATTTCACCAAGTGTTGGGTAGGCCGCAATTGTGCTTGTTACCGACGATAGTTTCAATTTTTGCAAAATCGCTAATCCCCAAATTCCAATTAACTCTCCGGCTTGCGGCCCAATAATTGACGCACCAATCACGACCCCCTTTTTGGTTGTGATAACACGAATTTGCCCCTTGGTTGATCGCTCCGCAATCGCACGGTCATTCCCCTCAAATTGAGCCTCAGAAATTTTTATGCTATCACCAAATTTTTTGCGTGCGTCTTGTTCGGTTAATCCAATTTGTGCGATTTCAGGGTCAATATATGTCACCCAAGGCAGGGCGGAGTAATCAACCTTTGCCGGAATTTTAAAACAAACTTGTTTGATAATTAAACCCGCGTGATAACCCGCAACATGGGTAAATTGTGGTCCACCCGCAACATCACCAATGGCATATATATGTTTTTGTGATGTTCGAAGGCGGTCATCAACCGTGACACCGCGATTGGAGGAATCAATATTGGCCTTATCCAATCCTATGTTATCAATATTCGGTTTTCGCCCTGCGGCGATTAACAAATGTGATCCTTTGACATCGATGGTTTGTCCATCTTTTTTCATTGTGATGGTCACATCATCATTACCATGAGTGATTTTTTCAATGCTGATATTTTCATGAAGATTTAATCCGCCATCAATTAAAATTTGGCGCGCAATCGCAACATTACTTTGGTCGTCGTGGGGAAGAATTTTACCCATGTCAAACACACTGACCTCACACCCCAACCGTTGATGCCCCTGCGCCATTTCCAAACCGATTGGGCCACCGCCGATAATTAATAAATGGTCTGGTTTTTCACGAAGGTCGAATATGGTTTCATTGGTATATATTTTATCTTGAACCAAACCCTTAATAGGTGGAATGGCCGCGCGTGAACCTGTCGAAATTACAAATTTCTTTGCCTTTATAATATGGTCACCGGCCTTCACTGTTTTGGAATCTATGAACTCTCCATATTCACGAATGACATGAACACCCAAACCTTCAAATCGTTCTTGAGAATCATGAGGTTCAATAGTTTTAATTGTATCCATGACATGGTCTTTGACCAACGCGTAGTCAATTTCTGGTTCGTGACCCTTAACGCCCTTGATATCTGTCTTACGGTGCATTTCGGCTCGTTTTCCTGCGGCTAATAACGCCTTTGATGGAACACAGCCAGTATTTAAACAATCGCCACCCATTTCGGCTTTTTCGATTAAAACTGTCTTTAGACCCAATTGCGCTGCACCTGATGCAACAGATAATCCGCCTGAACCCGCGCCAATAATACAAATATCAGCCTGAATAATATTTTGATGTGTCATGATCTATGCTTTCTTTTTTCTGAAAAATTTAATGATTATTGGTGTTAGCGATAAAAGGCCGAGCAATGCAAAGGCCATTAATGTCTGCGGGGACACCAAATCGCCCAATGTATCGATTGTTCCCAATTCACGCCCTATATTTGTGTAGACAATCGTTCCAGGGATGATCCCCAAAAATGTTGTCAGTGCAAAATCGCGTAATTTGATATCAAATAAGGCTGGTAAAATATTGGCAATGAAAAATGGAACAACAGGGACAAATCGCATAAACAACATATATTGAAATCCGTTTGCCTGCATATTATCCGCAACCTTATTGTAAAATGGCCCTGCCTTTTCACGAAGGGATGACCCTAACGCCGTTTTTGCGACAAGGAATATAATTGACGCACCGATTGTTGCACTGATTACAATAGTGGCCGCCCCAATAACAACACCAAATAAAAACCCACCAAGGAGCGTCAAAAGAGTTGCGATAGGAAGCGATAGCGAAACCGTTGCGACATAGGCCGCGGCAAATACGATAACACTTAAAACCGCATGCTCCTCGACATGGTTTAATAACTCTAATCTATGCTCCTTAATTGATTCTAAGGTCAATGAATCCAAAATTCCGGATGCCCATATTCCAATAAATAAGGATAAAATAACCCCTAGTGGTAGATATTTTTTTATTGTCATCATGTCTTTTCCTCGTTCCTATTATTTTAATCTAATTGATTATTTAACTATTCGACGGTGACACGATAAAGGTTACAAAATAAAAATTATTTTTTCCATTTTAGGAGGAAATGCCCCCCCACAACGCCAAGCAAGACAATCACCATAACAGGCAAAATATGCCAGATCACAGTGTGCGCTGGATTATCATTGGCTTCATGGATACGAAGCATGGCATAAGACAATGTTGTTGATGCCATCGCCGCCAACAAACCTGTCTTACCCGGGTGAACGGATGCGCCCAGTTTAAGCATTGTAAATAATGCAATAATTGGCGGTACCGTAAATAATGTTATACATAGGGCACATTGCATCCCTATTTCATCATTGTGGATGGTGTCGATAAACCCATCAATTGTCATTACATCATCGGCGCCCAGATACCCTAATATATAAGGAACAGGCAATATCATGCATGATACCTTCACCGTCCAAGATTTTTGATAAATATCAGGGCGCGAATAATAAAATGCGACAATCGTAAATGTGATAGTGAGAATGAATAAAGACACTAACTCTGCAATGAAAAAAGGCTGTTGTATTTTTACAGCAAAATCTGGACGAACACCGTAAAAATACATGAGAATGACCATCATAACAGATGTTGGAGCAAGCCATATCAGCGTTTGCATATACGGGCTTGGAAGAGGTTTTTTAACGCCTTCTTCGGTCAATTCATCAATAAGGCTATCGATATTCATTAATTCACTACCCTTTATAATTCGCTTTTAATTTCTCTAACGCACGGTGGGACGCCACCTTGACGGCGCTTTCTGTCATGTCCATTTTATCGGCGGTTTCTTTAATTGAGAATCCTTCAATTTTTATCATCCTTATAATATTTTGCTGTTTTTCAGGCAATTCATCTAGCATCTTTGTTATCATTTCACGATCATCAAAGGTATCTTCGGTATTGTCATCATTTGAAATTTGAAAGTCATGTTCATCAAAACTATCCAATCCTTTTTCCGCTGTGCGATAGACTGTGCGGAGGTAATCACTAAGTCTGAATTTTATAATCGCATAAAGCCATGTTTTAAAGGGCCTTGCGGAGTCGTATGTTTGGCTGGCTCTATGGACAGATATCAAAACCTCTTGTGTGATTTCATCAATATCTTCGGGTTTGTTAATACGTTTGGCGATGAATGACCGAATGATTGGGGTAATTTCTTCAAATACTTGACGATACGCTTTTTTATCACCTGCTTGCGCCTTAATCATTAGGCCTTCTAATGATAATTCTTTTACTTGCAGGCCAAACATCGATGTCTTTCATCTAATAAATATACAGATATCTTAATATGCTTTTTTAATAATTACAAAGAAAAACCTATTTCATCATTATTCAAACTTTTTTGTTTTCTCCTTTTTTGTATTGATAAAATCCATATCCTAATAAAACAGGTGTAACAATAATACAGGCAGGGCAGATAACATTTGTTATAATAAAGCTTCCTGTTCCGTACACACCGATACCCGCGCCTGCGATAAGGCTGGATAGAGCAGAAGAATTAAGAGTGTTTTTAGAATATTTCATTTGTATCATCCCTTGTAGGCTTTGTTCGGTATTGTTTAATAAAAATTACATTGATTAATTTAATGTCAAAATGCTGTTCAATAATGTGGTGATAACATCTGAATCTTTTGAAGAAATATAAATAGTGTCCTGCAAATAAGTTGGAATAGCACTATTATATTCTTCAAATTCTTCAGAAATGGCAATGACATCTTTCACATGATGAGTAATATTAACAAAAAATGCTTTAAGTTGCGCAAAGCGTGGTTCAGTGAGGTGGTGTGATAGCCACTTCATTTCATTCAGGCTCATATAAAGGGCGCCGTCAGTGGCTGTTAAATGGTCTATTTGGTCATTATTGCCATCAATTCTGAATGCCACTAATGTTTCACCACTTTGATTATAAATGCGGTAAATTGATATTTTCAGTAATTCTGCTTTTGGTGCCATAGGGACATATCCAAAGTTAAGATCACTGTGATTTATTTTTAATGTTGCTGCGGATGCCATTTTTGGTCTCCTTTTAAAGGTTATTTTATAGTCGTTACATAAGAATATTCGCTACCCTTCCTCTAAAGGTTACAAATTATTGTGCTCTTTTTTATAGGCCGTATCTCGCTTTCAGAAATAAAGCCTCATTATAAAATCAAAAAAACTGCCGCAGAGATATGCGGCAGTTTTAGGGAGAAGTATCAAGGTATTCCTGAGGAGGATATATGAAGGGAGAAGTTTAAAACACCTTAACGTTTATTCAGTTATTATTTAATCAGTTCAGGGAAGTTTATATCAGCCTGCGTAATAAATTCCTGAGGATTTTGCACCCATTTTTCTTTAACATCCGCGTTATAATTCAAATATAATTTACCATCTACGATATTCCATATCTCTGGATCCACGCTGGCCAAATAGTTTTTAGCCGCTGCATAAGCACAGTATCCGCCATATTGTGGAGCGTACTGCTCGGGATTTGCCTTGAATTTAGTTAAATTCGCCGCTGATGAAAATTGCCATTTGGCGCCTTTATAATTGGTTGTGAATTCCGATGATCCTTTCATAGGTTTTCCTTCAGTAAAGTAAGATACGGTGTCATATCCACTAATCGCTGTATTGCTGAATGTTCCTGTTTGGATTGGGTCCGCAGCATGAGCCTGAGCGGCGCCAAAAATTGTTAAACCTGCAATTGCGGCAAGAGCTAGTGTTTTCATTATATAGTTTCCTTTTTGTTAAGTGTTTGTATCAAGTTGTACTGGTGTATTCGACGTGGTGTGAAAAAGGTTACAAAATAAATTCAGAGAACTTTTTTATTCATGAAAATAACTGTGGAAAAGGGTCATATTAGTTACCGCCATCAACATCTAAACACACCCTGCCAAGGCGCACGGATTGCCAGCGCAAAACCCTAAATATACTGGGATTTTTCAGCCATGATTAAAGGTGTCTTAAACTGGTTTGAAATATTGAAAATGGCAGGGGCAGAAGGATTCGAACCCTCGGCCTACGGTTTTGGAGACCGTCGCTCTACCAGCTGAGCTATACCCCTATTTTTTATATGTGTTTGATGCGTTAAAACGTGCACAACAAACATCTTATACACTATCGATGGTTTGCAAATCAACTGTTTTTAAACCTACAGAGCGTCATTATCCTGAAAAATAAAAATTTGGGAATGGTCTAAATAAACATCGTGAATGGCGTGTTTATTGATTTTATGAATGCCTGGGACGCGGACGTGGATGTGTGATCCGTGTGTTTTTGCATCCAAATTTACAACATCCATATGAATAAGGGTTGAGCGTCCCAAATATTTACTTTCGGCAATATTGGCGTGTGTGTGGTGATGGTCGGGATGATTATGGTCGACGGCGACATCATGAAGGTTTAGGCGAAATGCCTCTGGACGCGCAATAATATGAACCTTTTGCCCGTCTTCCATGGTTTCCCCATCCAAAGGTATAAACCCAACATCTGTTGTGACACCTCCACCCTCAACAACGCCATAAAAATGATTTGCCTGACCAAAATACGCTGCAACATAAGGTGTCGCGGGGTCATTATATATTTTATGGGGTGAGGCCAATTGTTCAATTTTGCCATCCTTTAAAATCGCAATACGGTCGGCAAATTGCATGGCTTCTTCTGGGTCGTGGGTTACAAGCAACGCGGCAACACCACTTTCACGCAGAATATGCATGATGTCATCACGAATTTGAGTGCGTAGGTTTAGATCCTGTGACAAAAATGGTTCATCTAATAAAATAATATCGGGTTTGGGCGCCAACGCGCGCGCAATGGCCAAGCGTTGTTTTTGTCCGCCGGATAATTCATGCGGATAAAAACGGCGTTTTTCGGTTAAACCGACCAAATCCAACATCTCATCAATGCGCGCACGGCGATCCGTCCGTGATAAATGACGCAATGAAAATCCAACATTTTTCGCCACGGTCATGTGTGAAAATAACGCCAAATCCTGAAACACCATGCCGATTTTATTTTTCTTTTGGGTGTTACCATTCACGATAATTTGCCCTGATTGCGGGTTTTGTAATCCTGAAATCATTCTCAGTAATGTTGTTTTTCCACATCCTGACGCACCAAGTAGGCAGAAAAATTCGCCTTCACGAATTGAAAAAGAAATATTATTCAATAATTTTTGATGGCCATCCCCGTCATACGAAAACGATATATTTTCGATGTTTATCAACGGATTTTGGTATGGGTCACACAACATATTTGTCATTACTATTTCAATCTAGACTGATTTAGTCCAAATTTCAATTGCGAATTAATCTCAATTCGTATAATTCTATTATCGATCGAAAAATAAAAGGAGATAGATAATGACATTTTCAAAATTCTTATTAATTTCATCTGTTATATTAACGGCGTCTTTGCCTGTAACAGCCGAAGAGAAAATCAACAAAGACGATAATACGCTGCATATTTATTCATCACGTCATTATGATACGGATCAGGCGTTATACGATAATTTCACCAAACAAACAGGCATTCAAATTGAACGGGTTGATGGTAAGGGCGATGCATTGATTGCGCGATTGGAGCAAGAGGGTCAAAATAGCCCAGCCGATTTATTCATCACCGTCGATTCAGGGCGATTATGGCGCGCCGAACAGGCGGGTTTATTTGCACCAATAAAATCCGATATTTTAAATGATCGTATTCCAGAGACAGTCCGCCATGAAGGCGATCAATGGTTTGGATTTTCAAAACGGGCGCGTGTGTTTGTTTACAACAAGAACAAAATCAAAGCCGATGATATTCAAAATTACAGTGACCTCACAAACCCAGATTTAAAAGGTCGTGTTTGTATTCGGACATCCAGCAATATTTATAATTTGTCATTAATGGCCAGCATGATTTCATTAAACGGTAAGGACACCGCGCAGGAATGGGCAACAGGCGTGTTGGATAATTTGGCACGTAAACCACAAGGTGGGGACACAGATCAAATTAAGGCCGTCGCCGCCGACATATGCGATATTGCCTTGGTCAACAGCTATTATTTCTATCGCTTGATGAAATCTGATAAGCAAGATGATAAAGATATTGTCGCTAATTTAGGTGTTGTTTACCCAGATCAAAATGGTGATGGAACGCATATTAATATTTCAGGCGCTGGCGTTTTAAAAAATGCCGATAATAAAATCGCCGCGATTAAATTTTTGGAATATCTAACATCCACGGATGCACAAAAATATTTTGCTGAGGGCAATAACGAATACCCCGTTGTGAAGGACGTTAAGTTGGATAGCGGCTTTTATCAAGATGACTTTAAACAACAAAGCGTAAATGTCAGTGAATTTGGAAAATATCAAAAAGACGCCATGATGATTTTTGATATGATTAAATTCCCCTAAGTCGATTGCGTGCGCGTATCCCTTTATATATTTTTGTGCCTTGTTATCTTATCGCCCTTGGTGGCGTTGGGTGTTCATGGCCTGACAATGTCGAGCGAGGTTTTTACATTTTTAAAAACACATGTGTTGGGCGATTATATTTTAAATTCACTCTATCTGGTTTTAATATGTGGTGTGGGCGCAACATTGATTGGGGTGACATGCGCGTGGTTGATTGTACGCTATGATTTTTTTGCCAAATCAATTTTGGAATGGATGTTGTTACTACCCATGGCCTTTCCAACCTATATCGTTGCCTATGCTTATACTGATTTACTAGGGGAGGTAAAAAATATATCTGTGCGCTCATTATGGGGTGCGGGCATGGTCATGATAGTGTGTTTATACCCCTATGTTTATTTGTTCACCCGTACCGCATTTTTAAAACAGGTCAAAGGGCAAAGCCAAATGGATGCGGCCTTGATGTTGGGCGCCAATAAGGTAAGGCAATTTTTTCAAATTATTTTACCCAATGCGCGCCCCTTTATCATGGTCGGTGTGACCTTGGTTATTATGGAGGTTCTGGCCGATTATGGAACCGTTTCCTATTTTAATATCAAGGTCTTTTCAACGGGAATTTATAATGCATGGGCAGGGTATGGCGACACAATTGCCGCGGCAAAATTATCATTAATTTTATTAGGGTTTGTTTTATGCCTTGTCTTTTTTGAAAAGAAAAATCGATCCGCCATGCGTTTTTTTAACGGTGAAAACGAATCCAAAAAACAAGGTTTAGATATCGTATTAAAATCGTGGAAAGGGGTTGGGGCATCCATCATATGTTTCTTACCTGTCCTGTTTGGGTTCATTATTCCTGTTATTATTTTAATGAATTTATTTTGGGGCAATGCGGTTGATAAGGGCGCATTTGTCTTATTTGAAACACTGCTCCCCTTGTTAAAAAATACATTATATCTGTCACTATGCGTCAGCGTAATTGCAACCGTCTTGGCGTATATAATTGTCACCATCAAACGAAAATCATTATCTAAACTTGTTAGTGGGCTATTTCATATTTCGGGGTTTGGATATGCGCTTCCTGGGGTGGTTTTGGCGCTCGGGTTATTGATATTATCTGGATGGATCGACAGGGGTTTTGGGCATGCCCTATCTGGGTCTTTAGGATTGTTGATTTTAGGATATCTTATTCGATTTTGGACAATGCCATTACAAAGTCTTGAGGCAGGATTTGAAAAAATAAGCCCCAATATTGATCATGCAACACGCCTGATGCGCAACAATGCATTCAGTGAATTTTGGTATATTCGCCTGCCATTATTATGGCCGGCCATCCTGAGTGGGTTTTTAATTATCAGTGTAGAGGTGATGAAAGAATTACCCCTGACATTAATTCTTCGCCCATTTAATTATAATACATTATCCATTCAGGCGTATCAATTTGCATCGGATGAACGACTGGCCGATGCCGCGTTGCCATCGCTTGTGATTGTGATGGCGGGATTAATTCCTGTTTTGATTTTATCAAAATTAATTCGACGGACTTAGGATTTAATAATCAAATATTAATCGTGCTCCAAATATATGTGCCTGATAATCCGCACCCGCGCTGTTGGATTCACGGTCACGATAGGTATAGGAAATATTGACGTCAACACGGTCGTAAATTTCACGTTCACCCCATATTTCCGCCTCGACAATATCATCCTGACGGGTGAGGGCGGTGATTGCATTATTGGTTTCAAAATCATTACGGGCATATTGTGTTTTAATTCCAACGGATGAAATATCATCAATATCATGCGTGTAATTGATGCGTATGCGGTTTTGAATATATCCTGATACACCCGTCGAGGTTGTCTCCCGAATGCGTGTATCACCCTGTAACCTTAATTCATCCTGCGGTGTGATATCCCATGTTCCCTCAACCATAAAGGCAGGTTCAGTGATATCGGATAATTGATTGGCATCATAATCTTGATGGACAAACCCCAACGCGATATCGCCACTGATTGCCTTATTTTCGAATGCTAAACCGCCATATAATGCACCACCATTTGAATCGCGGGTGAATGCGGCGCTGCTATCGATTCGATTATCATAGGCGATATCATTTAATCGTCCGTCTAGGTAAACCGTATGATAGGCCGATATCTCACGGCCAAATTTTAAATTTAAACCATATTCGTCGCGGTCGCGATCGTCCTCTATGCTAATCGTGCCATTGCGCCGCGCGGTGTTATCGTAATCATATGTGTCCCATAACCCTGACAATGACCCAAACCAAGATTGAAATAGCGCCATAACACCCGCCTCGGTTTCGGCATTGAAATAAGATACGGGTTCAGATAACCCGCTGGAGGGGTCATCAATAAATGATCCGATTGATGAATGATATCGACCCAATGTTACATCACCAAATAGGGCGTATGTGTCGTTTAATGTATAATAACCATCCGCACCAAATTCTAAATTCGTGTAATTGTTATCGTCATTGTCTAAATGGAAAACAGATTCAATTTCGGCATAGGCATCAAAACCATGATTTTCGAAATCAGTTTCAAATGAAATTCCTGGATTGATAACGGTGACAAAATCACCCTCTTCATCTGTTGGAGATTTAAAAATATTACTATCGTAATATCCCTCAATCTCACCGCCTAGATTCACGGTCATTAATGAATAATCGCGGTCTTTGATGATGTTTTGTTCGGTGCGCATCGGCACAACAGGGATATCCATTGAAAAATCATTTTCATCACCCAAACGCGCCATGGCGGTTGTTGAGAGAATAGATGTTGAAAGTAAAATCCCCAGTGAAACTATTTTTATTTTAATCATTTTTTTCATCCAATGTTTCTAATATTTTTAATGCTAACGGATACCCATTTTTTGTGGCCTTTGTTAACCACTCGCGGGCTTTATCCAAGTTTTCCGCCACGCCTATGCCACGTGCCAACATTAACCCTGTTTGATATTGCCCTTCGCCATTTCCCGCCTCTGCGGTTTTTTGATACCATTCGAATCCCTTCGCTAATGATTCTTTGTTATTGGGGTCGGCGGTATAAGATTGGGCAATTTTTAATAATCCGTCGGCATTCCCAAATTCCGCTGCATGCGTGTAATATTGAATAGCTTTCTCAGAATTTTTCTCAAAACCGTTTATACCGCCATCA
This sequence comes from uncultured Micavibrio sp., assembly GCA_964350795.1. GTDB lineage: Bacteria > Pseudomonadota > Alphaproteobacteria > Micavibrionales > UBA1664 > UBA1664. Next base: position 21,050 of record CAYGLI010000013.1, on the reverse strand, counting down.
TACCCTTCAGCAACATAAATAACCGCATCGGTAATATTGCGATCCGCCATCATTAAATAAAGTTTTTTCATTAAGTGCGGTTGACGATTATTCCATATTTTTTCAAGGCGATTAACGTCTTTTATAAGGTCATCATCAGATAGCGTGGATAATATTTTTGGTGATTTACCCCACAAGGCAACAACCAATGCACCTTTTTCCGATCCTAATCGACGAGCATTTTTATAGGCATCAACCACATTGGTTGGAATTGATTTTGCGTTGCGTTTCATTTGGCGCATATAGGCTTCGGCCAAATAATCATAGGCCTTACGATCATCAAATTCGGCTAATTTTTCATACCACTCAATCGCTTTTTCTTGATCAATATCCGTACCAACGCCTTCGGCATAAGCATTCGCGACATGTTTAATTGATTTTTCATGCCCATGATTTGCCGTTTGAAGAATAAGTTTAAGTGCGTCCGCCTTCGCATTGTCACGCAATTGATGGTTAATCCACATATCGCCTAATTCAAACGCGGCGTCTTCGTTGCCTTTTGCGATTGATTGTCTATACCAATATTCGGCCTGATTATAATCGGGCGTTATCAGGGCGTAATCATAATATGTTCGTGCAATTTTTAGGGCATCTCTACCATCGCAATCATTATTGATTTCCATAGCATATAAATCACGGGCGGATTGAAGGTAACGGGATGTTAATTGCGCGTCACTATCTTCAATTGCGTAGTCGGCTAACGCCAAATTCGCCATTGCGGACATGTCTTGCATATCTATAAATGTATCTTTGGCATCGGCCTTTTGGTCTGGCGTACCGTATTTTTTATAAGCCAATGCAAGGCTAAGATTATATTTTTCAGGCAATAAAAATGATGCTTCCTCTAAATTTGCAATATGGGATTCATAATCACCCCCGTCACGGTCTAATCGTGATAATTCTGAATAGGCCTCAGCGCGTATATCACGTCGTCCAGAGAGAAGGGCGTCTTGATAAGCCGCGCGCGCGCCATCGATATCATCTGTATTTTTCAGATCATAGGCAAAGAGTATAGCCTCGCTACCTTCCTTTTGTTTCAAAGGAAAAGAACAAGATGCAATCAATGCACAGCTTAAAACGATGACGGCGATTTTTGAATGATTCAATCTGTTGTCCTTAACATACGATTGTATTTTATATCCCAAGGCTTTATAGCTTGCATATAAAAAAAAATCATCTATTAAAATGGTTTAATGACAGTATTTTTTGGTAACACAACATTATATGAATAACCTACTCGGACATTTTTTATATTTGGCATTTTTTGTGGCATTCACTTTGTCCCTGCCTGATGATTTGTGGGACCCTGAGCATCGTGATTTTATCTTACTTATCGGTTTTATCGCCCTTTGGCGCTATACGTGGTGGGGTATTAATGTCACACGGTTTTTAATTTATAAACATATTCGATTTCCAAAAATCCGCAAGCAAGCCACCGCAATGGGGACAAACGGAATGCCGTCCGAAGTGTATTTATTAGTCACCAGCTTCCGCATTGGCACAGAAACAACGCGTAAGGTTTATGATAGCGTTTTTAAAGAGGCGATTAATTTTAATACCCATCACAATGTCCCTGTTACCATTTTGGCATCCATTGTTGAAAAAGCCGACGAAGTTCTGATTAGAAAAATATTCACTCATTATTTTTCATCACACCAAATTAAATTGGTTTTTGTGCGAATTGATGGCACGGGAAAGCGCGATGCGCTGGCCTATGGCTTTCGTGCAATCAGCAAACAAGCCCCTGCGCCCGATGCCGTTGCCGCGGTTATTGATGGGGATAGTTTGTTAGAGGAAAATCTTATCGCAAAATGCGCCCCCCTATTTAAACTGAATAAAAATTTAGGTGCCTTAACAACTGATGAAATATGTGAGGTTGAGGGGGATTGGACATTCCGTGAATGGTATTCAATGCGATTTGCCCAACGCCATATCTATATGTCATCGGTCAGCCTGTCCAAACGCGTTTTAACATTAACGGGGCGCATGTCGATGTTTCGCGCTGATATCATCACGGATCCTGAATTCATTGAACGGGTTGAATTGGACTGGATTGACCATTGGCGTTTGGGGCGTTTTAAATTTTTAACGGGCGATGATAAATCATCGTGGTATCACATTCTATCCCGCGGATATGAAATGACGTATGTGCCCGATGTGACCGTTCTAACAATCGAAACACCACCCAGTGATAATTTTTTCGGCAGCTCGATTATCCTGATGCGGCGATGGTTTGGAAATATGTTGCGTACCAATGGACGCGCCATTCAATTAGGGCCAAAGGTTACTAATTTTTTCCCATGGATTAGTATTATTGACCAACGTCTATCCATGTGGACATCCCTAACTGGAATTACAATAACCATCCTTGCCACATTCACGGTCACCGAAATGGCCTTTATTTATTACATTTATTGGATGGTTTTAACGCGCTATATTATTGTTCTAACATTTTTATTTGCACGACCAAGGGTCAGTGCGGCATGGCCATTTTTCCTTTATTACAATCAAATCATTGGGTCATTCGTGAAAACCTATGTCCTGTTCCGTTTGGACAAACAAAAATGGACACGTCAACAAACCACCTTGAAATTAGACAAGGCCGTTTGGGCGCAACGATTGACAAATTTTGGGTCTTTCTATATGCATCTGTTGTGTTTTGGCGCCTTTATTACGGCGCTGGGGACAATGAGCGGAATTATACAAAAACCTGATTTTGGATTTTGGACAACTATATTTAACACAACCATAATGGGATAAAGCAAACATGACTAAAACAGCCAATATCGTTCACGAAGCGGATTCACAAAGACAGCATGTTCGGGTGCATTTGCCTGCAAAAATCGAAATTAATGGCGATGATTACAAAATCGTCGAATGGTCTAATTCAGGGGCAAGCGTATCCGCGGATAATAAAAATTCGCTTAAAAAATTGAACATTAAACCCGCACAAAAAATTGTGATGATTTTTGATTTTGACAGTTTTTCCTTGCGTGTTCCCATGACAGCCGAGGCACGCCATACAGACGAAGAAAAATTATTGGTGGGTATACGGTTTGTTGATATGACTGCGCGTCAAATTTCAATTATGCAACATCTTGTTAATGCCTATGTCACAGGTGAATTGAGTGAGGTGAATGATCTGATTAATATTGTTGGACGCAATAATATGGGCAACCCTCGTAAAATCCCATCAAAGGATCAGGACAATAATTTCAGCGCAAAAATTGGTCAATATGGCCGTAAAGGGTTGGTGTTTTTGGTATCCTTTTTATTGGTGTCCTACATCGCCGTCGCCATCTATGAACAAATGTTTATTGTTGAGGCACAAAGCGCAACCGTTATGGCGGATGGGTTTCCATTAACTGCACCATCACAGGGAATTGTCAGTTATAAAAAAACACAAAATGGCGATAATGTCACCCGCGGTGAAGCCTTATTGAGTGTGCTATCGCCAACAGGTACAGTGACGGGCGCCGACAGTCCCTGTGATTGTATTGTGACGGAACGTCTTATTACAAAGGGCAGCTATGTCGGAAAGGGTGAGCCAATTTTAACGCTCGTTCCACAAAACGCGCCGTTTTTTGTTGAGGCATTTATCCCCTATGGCAAGGCCTTGAAAATCGCCAAAACTGATGGTGTTAAAATTGAAGTTTTAGGTGGCGAAATCAGTATTGCTGCGACAATTGAAAGTATTCAGTTAAACCCTGACCAAGCCAATGTTGCGCGTGTTAAACTGATTCCAAATACGCCGATGCCACAAAATTCGTATGGTTTACCTGTTGAGGTGAAAATCGATACCGCAGGTTTGGTAATTCGATAGAGATGATGGATAATTGATGATATTCACAACGCGAACATTTGCGTATTCTATACTCACTGCATCGGCCATATGCGTCTTTGCAACATCTCCATTATTGGCTAATGATTCATTGGTATCGCAATATATAGTCGCCGAGGCGATGGAAGATAAAGAACAATCCATCGTGATTTGGAAGGATTTATTAGGTAATAAAAATAATCAATCCTTAGCAAAAAATGGGTTTGATTCCAAAATATTACGCGCCAATATCGTGAATGATTATGTTGCATTATATCTTGCTGAAAAAGATGTCGACCATATCAAAAAGGCGGATGATTTTATCACATTTCAAATGCCAAAGGATGAACAGGCATGGGCTTATATCTATTTATTAAAACCAATCATCAATGACCCGATGGCGATGGAATTTATTGATAAAATTCATGTTTTGTCATCAACCATCATCGATGCGCGCGCAAAAAATGATTTGCTCTATGCGCTATCAACACTCATCACAATGCAATCAGATGCATCAACGCTTAATTTGGTTCATGGATTTATTAATGATTTTAATAATGATGACCACCGCATTGATATCATAAGAAAATACGCCAATGCAACACAATCAAATAACGCCATGCACCCCTCTGCTTGTAATGAGTTTTATAATTTAATGGTTGGGGATAAATATCCATCAAAAGATGAATTATTGCGTATCAATAAACAGGCGATGGGGGACGATCAATTCATCCTCGCGCTCAACGCATTGCTATCCATTAAAAAAGATAAAGACCGTGCAGACGCCCTCAAAGAATTTTTCTATGATTTATATGATGATGGAAAAATATCAGAGGCACGACGCGTCGCCGAAAAAACAACGAATGCCGCACGCGGTGTTGATTTTTGGAGCCGCCTTGGCGGGCATTATTTAATCAGTGGATATCAAAAACAAAGTGAGGATGCCTTTCAAAAGGCGATGGATTTTGCCAATCAACGCGGTGATAGCCGTGCAAAATCAATTCAATTAATTGATGACCGTAAACGCGATGCATTGAAAGAACACGTAAAAAAAAAGGATAGCGACATTAGCCAAGGTGATCGTGATAAGCGATCAGAAGCCATTCAAAATTTAGAGAATAATGACATTAAATCATCAGTTGCTGTTGCCAAAAAAATCGAGGATGCAATCTACCGCGCGAAAACATTTCGTTTGATTGCGGAGGCTCAATTACAAAAAATTGATATCTATAATTTTCTAAAAGCCACTAATGACGACACCGCAACGAAATTTGTTTTGGATGGATATACAATTATTGATAATCCAGAAACCAAAATAACAAACCCAATCGATATAAACCCAGAAACATTACATGTTCAAAAAGGGTTGCCATCTAATCTGGGTAAAATCATTGCAAAAGATAATTTACCACAAAAGTTGGCACAAGATGGCGAGATGATTGCCAATCTTATTCCCCTTCCATCGACGGCCGATGTTCAAATTTCTTACTACGAAAATAATATTTTGAATTCTAAATTTGCAGGTGTGTATGGAAACGCAGGATTTATTCAACAACAGGGGACTAGCGCACCTATATCAATCATTATTCAAAATGGATCTATTGATATTCCAACGCTTTATGCGTCTTTACGTCATAAGGGGTATGACGATTACCTAATCCGCGATGGAAAAAACTACACTCTGCGCCGTCCACTCGTCATTGCAAATGGTGCATCCCTAATTCTCACGGGCGACGATGTTGATGATTTGCGATTATCAAAAGAGCGGGGTGCCTATATTGCCTATGGCGGTGATTTTTATGCGTCTGATACAAAAATCACAGGGTGGAGTGAAGCAAAAGGTGCAACGGCGCATATTCAATATAAGGCCAAACGAATGTTCCGACCGTTTTTAACAGCGTGGAGCCGCTCAAACACTTATATTGGAAATTCAGAGCTGATCGCCCTTGGCTACGGTAACGGAAAATCATATGGTCTGTCATTTTCCGCGGGGCCGAATGCATGGTTAAAACATGGAAATCAGGCCAATATAAATCGGCCAACGGGTATCATGGCTGACAATTCCTTGGATAATATTATGTATGGATATTATTCTTATGAGGCGGATGATTTCATTATTAATGGCAATGAATATATTGATAATGTTGTTTACGGTATTGACCCCCATGACCGCTCACGCCGTTTGGTGATTGGATATAACACCGCATATGACACGCAAAATAAACACGGCATTATTATTTCGCGCGAGGTGAATGATTCACTGATTGCAGGAAACATATCATTCAATAATGCTGGAACGGGATTTATGATCGACCGTGAAAGCAATGGCACATTAATATACGGCAACACATCATTCGATAATAAAAATGATGGCATGACCATGTTTGAAAGTGATTGTGCAATCATTGCCGCGAACCATATTTTTGATAATAACGGCGCGGGAATGCGTATCAGAAATTCTCATGATTTGGGCGTATTTCACAATATTATAATGGATAATAAAAAGGATGGTATCATTGCCTATAACGGAACATTATTGGGTGACCCTGTTCATTCCCATCGTGACTTTGGCCTTGACCCCTATGATGAACATACATCAATAACTGCGGTTGGAAATACGATCCAATCCAATGGATCGGGTCTTAATATACAATCCATATCCGCCTTATTTATGCGTGGAAATGAATTTATTAACCAATCGCCAAAGGTCACATTAGGGCCGTGGTTTCAAAAAAATCCGGATTTATTATTTCGCTATAACCAAGATATTGACGGTGTTTCCATCACACCAACATGTCCCGTTTTACCAAAACAGCTAAAGCCCAACACATGTAAATTCCGTCAAAGCGGAATATTATCGCATGATGGACAAGATGATTTGATTGAGCGTATTGCACAAAGCGCATGCGCCATGGGCGTTGTTAAACATGAAGAAAAGAGCCATCCATGAAAATTTTAATATTTTTAAGTATCGTGTTTATTCCAATATCCGCCATGGCGATGTTAGGCAATTTGTTTGGTAATACAGCCTTGTTCGATGTTGAGGCGCGCAAAAAACAATTACAAACCCCTGAATTTGCATCAATTAAACAGGCCTGTATGGCTGATGAATCAATGATAAGCGTGGCAACAGACAAAAAATTAAGCCAGCCAGATGATGAAATGCCCGCGCCCGTTGATGGTTTAAAATCAACCGATGGATATGGATCTGATAAATCGTTGAGTGATTTTTCATGGTATTTAATGATTCATTCAGGTCGCGCCTTGGCTGGTGATACGGCATCCGAAACACGTGTTATCAATGCCCTAAAAACATGGGCGTCGGCAAATGCACTGCATAAAACAGAGGTCGAGCATGATGCCTATTACGCCTTGAAACGAGGATTATTGCCAATTATTAACAGCTATCTCATCGTGCAAAAATCACTATCATCGGATGATAAAAAATTGATTGAGGCATGGATAGACCCGTTGGTTCGAGGTGTTGATCATCAATTTGATGGTGATGTTGACCATAATAATCACCGCTATTTGGCTGATTCCGTTTTGACCTTATGGGGCAGTGTGATTGACGATAAAGATCTATATGCCAAGGGGCGCGAGCGATTTGAAATTGCAATTGACCAAATGCGCGCGGATGGCTCATTGCCATTGGAAACACGTCGTGGGTCGCGTGCCCTATGGTATATGCGCCAATCCCTTGCCAATTTAACATTCATTACGGAAATTTATGCACAAAAAGGCGATGATTTGTATGGGTATACCAAGGACGGTAAGTCATTGGAATTAATGATGAATTATTTTATAAACGCAACACGAAATCCATTGTTGGTATTAGAGGATTCATCCGAAAATTATATCCCTGGCCCATCCGATAATTTTTTGGAGCAGGATATGGGAACGTTCGAGCGTCGTGGTGGACGTCGTCATTACATGGCTTTTTCTCATATTTATCTCAATCATTTTGATGAAAATAATATCTCTGCTCAACGCCTAAAGGCATTGATGGATGAAACAGGATTTCAGGAATTGCCCTTAATTGATGATTATATTGGTGGCAATGCCACGTGTGTTTGGGGGCAACCATAATGCGTTTTTATATCCTTGTCATTATGATATTTTTTTCTGTGCCTGTAATCGCCAGCGAAAAGAATGATGATGAAAACACCCCGATTCAAATTTCAAACGAGTTACTGCAAACCTTAATTAATGATGCTAATAACGGATCGGCAAAGGCAGCCTATGATTTGGGTGAAATCTATGTGTCACAAAAAAATTATAGTGAGGCTGAAAAATGGTTGCGATTTTCATGGTTTAAAGATGAAGCAAAGGCAGCATTATTGCTTTACGATCTGGCATCAAAAAACCATATTGAATTTAAGGATGCTGAACAAACAAAAAAAATTGCTCTTAATTCCTTGTATCAAAAGGCTGAACAAGGTCAGGGAAGCGCTGCACTAGATTTAGGCCATTTTTATTTATATGGTGAATTTATTGAAGGCGATTATCAAAAGGCCTATGACTATTTCAAAATCGCAGATCGTGCCAATAAACCCATGGCGTCTTATCGTTTGGGCATGAGTTATATAGAGGGATTGTATCATCCCATTAATTCGCGCATGGCGATGCATTATTTTGAAAGGGCATCAATGGGTGGTGTAGGCCGTGCATCACGTCAATTGGCGATTGCCTATCATTTGGGTATAGGTAAACCAAAGGACATCAACAAGGCTATAACCTATTACGAAAAGGCGGTGGATGAAGGGGAAGCCCTTGCGATGCGTGATTTGGCCAACATTTATGGTGATGAAATCAAAGATCCACAAAAACGCGAAGTATGGTTATTAAAGGCGGCTGATCAGGATATATCGGATGCACATTATATGTTGGGTGAATTATATAAAACATCCAATCCCGTAAAATCGACTAAACATTTCAAGGCCGCCGCGGCAATGAAACATCATTTATCACGGATTGAAATTGATGAAAATTATTAAGGCCAATGTAATGGGTTTCATGATGATAGGGATTTTAATCGTATCATTTATGATGAGCGCTCTTACAATCTATAAAAAACATCCTGAATTTGAAATCGCGCCAATCACATTCAAATCATTTTTTAATGGTGAATTGACGTCCAATTTAGAAAGCGAATTTGAAGATAAATTGCTTGTTAAAGATACCGCCGTTGGGTTATGGGGCGCCATCAGTTATGGCTTGCTTAAAACAGGAAATACTAAGGTTGTGATTGGTGAGAATGAATGGTTATTTACCGAAGAAGAGTTTATTGTTCACCCCAATGCACGCGCTGAAGAACTGAACAAAATAAATATTATCTACGGAGTGAATGATTATTTGCAAAGCAAAAATATCAGATTAATCGTTGCACTTATTCCATCAAAGGCACGTGTTTATGAGGATTATTTAGGGTGCACATCTTATCCAAAAATTCACCATGACCTTTATCAAAGATTTAGAGGTGTTTTAATCAATAGAGGAATTGATGCGCCAAATTTATTATCCCCTCTAACATCATCAGATGACCAAACATTTATGCGATTGGATACTCACTGGTCACCACGTGGCGCAGAAATTATTGCCAATATTATTGCAAAAAATATAATTGATATTGAACGCCCCATCAAAAATTTTATAACCGAACAATCGAACCCAAAATCATATGAAGGGGATTTGGAGAAATACGTCCCCACAGGAATCTTTGAAAAATGGATCGGGCTAAAACCAGAAACATATGTTCCTCATACAACATATTCCACGGATGACAGTGGGGCGTTATTCGATGACCCTGTTATTCCCGTGACATTGGTTGGCACATCATACAGCGCGATTGCACAATGGAATTTTGAAGGGGCATTAAAAACCGCCTTACAGGCCGATGTTTTGAATCTGGCCTTGGTAGGCAAGGGCCCAACGGCGCCAATGGCCGATTTTTTAAAGAATACAAATTTGGATAACACGAATACAAAGTTGGTTGTTTGGGAAATTCCCGAGCGGTTCATTCAACAATCATATGACGACGTTATTTTCCCTGATTTTATTATGGGGGAAAATCAATAATGGTTTTTTCATCCGTTACATTTCTATTTTTATTTCTCCCTGCCTTTTTGGCGATTTACTATGCCGTTCCAAAACGATGGCATTCGTTGGTTATATTACTGGGAAGCTATATTTTCTATGCTTGGTGGCGTGTTGATTTTGTTTTGTTATTCGCGGGCGTGACCTTATTTAACTATATCATTTCTAAAATCATCATTCGCAAACAACCGCATTGTAAATTGGCGTTGGGCGTTGGTGTTGCGGGTAATCTATTAACACTTGGATATTTCAAATATTTCAACTTTGGCGCCGACAGCATGAATGCGCTTTTATCCGTAACGGGCGCGGATGGATTCACGGCGTGGAATGTCATTTTACCCATTGGAATTTCATTTTATATTTTTCAGGCCATCAGCTATCTTATTGATGTTTATCGCAATGACGCCAAACCCGCCGATAATTTTATTGATTTTGCTGCGTTTATATCCCTGTTCCCACAATTAATCGCAGGGCCGGTTTTGCGGTATAAGGATGTTGCGGACCAATTTCGTGAACGCACCCATACACGTGATAAATTTACCGAGGGCGCTATTCGGTTTGCCATTGGATTTTGCAAAAAGGTTTTTATCGCCGATACGCTTGCCCCTATTGCCGATAATGCCTTTGCCTTATCCGATCCGACATTCATGGATTCGGCGATTGGAATTTTGGCATATACGGCCCAGCTCTATTTTGATTTTTCAGGGTACAGCGACATGGCGATTGGCCTTGGGTTGATGATGGGTTTCCGTTTTGTCGAAAACTTTAACCATCCTTATATCAGTCGCAGCATCACCGAATTTTGGCAGAGATGGCATATATCCTTGTCATCATGGTTGCGTGATTACTTATATATTCCCCTTGGTGGTAACCGCAAGGGTGCGCGACGAACCTATATTAATCTTGTCCTCACCATGGTTTTGGGCGGTTTCTGGCATGGGGCAAATTTAACATTTATTATTTGGGGTGCGTGGCATGGCGGTATTATGGCGATTGAGAGATTTATAACAGGTGGCGATAAAACAAAAATGCCATGGCCAAGATTAATCGCGTTGCCCCTGACATTTATTTTTGTGATTTTGGGATGGGTGTTGTTTCGTGCCACCGATATTTATAATGCGCTTGATATGTATGGTGGATTACTTGGACAGAATGGTTTGGCATTGTCCGATACATTGTCATGGTCGGTCACAAATTTACAAATCGTAACCTTGATATGTGCCTATATTTTAATATTCACCGCACCCTATTTTATGCGAACCGGTGCAAAGATTATTGGTGAGCGCACATGGGCATATGGATTATCACCAGCCAAACAATTTCTGATCGCGATTTTGTTTATTTTGGGAATTGCAAAACTAATTGCACAATCATTTTCACCCTTTTTATATTTCCAGTTTTAGGGAATGCGTACGTATGCTATGAACACATTTATGAAGTTGATTTATACCTTATTCATTGCCCTGATGTTAACGCCGTGTATTGGCGCGGTACAGGCACGGTCATTAATGTATGATTGCCCCGATATCAATAACCCATCCAAACAAACATTAGGACAAATTTACCAAGGGTACGATGGATGGTTTTTCAAGGATGTTGATTTCAAACAAAATTATCTTCTTGCCCCCGAAACATTATCGTACCTCAAACGATTTAATGATGCCTTGGCGGCCAAAGGGGTTCAATTGGTTTTTATGCCTTTAGTGTCGAAATCTATCATGGTCTATGATAAATTAACGCCTGAGGATATTGCGCGGTTAGATTATAATTATGATGAGGTCGCTCAATCATATAAATCATTCATTCAGCAACTGAGTAATGCGGATATTTTAGTCCCTGACTTACTGACGCCCATTGAAAAATACAAGGGTGATATGGCTGATTTGATTTTTAAAATTGACCATCACTGGACACCAGAGGGCGCGATGCAGGATGCCAAGGTGATTGCCGAATTGATTAAACAAGATCCAGCCTATGAATCCTTACCAAAAATTGAGACGACCTATACAAAATTGGATGAACCATTAATTGTACCATCCAGTATGCATGTTGAGGCAAGTCGTTTATGCACAACACCCATCCCCAGTGAAAGTTTGAATATTTATGATTTTACAACGGTCACGGAAAAAAATGCCGATGCCCTGTTTGTTGATGATGCCTCCGCATCGCAAATTGTGTTGGTTGGAACCAGTTTCAGCTCTGTGAACAATTTCAAATTTCGTGATTTTTTAGAACATAAAACAAAATTGGGTGTAACAAATTACTCTATCCCTGGGGGTGAATTATATATCTCGCTTATATCCTATTTATCATCGCCTTATTTTAAGGATGAAAAGCCACAATATTTAATTTGGGAATCACCATCAAAATATAATTATAACGAATTGCATGCCTCATCATTGCGCCAAATTATTCCGTCTGTTTATGGAACATGCAGCGGTGAAAATCTATTGGTTGAAACATCATTATCGCTTGATGAAACAACCACACAAAAACCATTATTTGATGGCTTAAATGATATGAAACTTATGGGGAATGACTATTATTTAAATTTGACGACTGACAATCTAATATTCAACAAATTCACTTTGAATCTAGAATATGACGATGGTGATGGAGAATGGTTCAATATGGATCATAGCGGTCGATACAAAAACCACGGTGATTTTTATTTGGAATTATCCGAGGATATTGAAAGCAATTTATCCCACATCACAATTGAAAATACCAGTGAAGTACCAACCAATTTAACCGTAAAAATTTGTAAAAAATAATTTTTTAAAGGAGACTTAATCATGCTTAAATTCACAATATTTTTAATGGCATTGCTGATAATGCCATTCACCCTTATCGCCGCCGAAGACGAAGGGTTATACCCTGCGGCGCCACCTGCCAACGCATCCTTTGTCCGTGTGGTGAATATATCGGATACATCCATGGATAATGTTTCTTTGGCGGGCATTTCATTGCCTGCATTAGAGGCAAAAACAGCATCGGAATATGCGGTTTTAACCGAGGGAGAGCGAGAAATTAAAATTGCAGATTCTGTGCATAATCACACATTGGTTGCGGGTGAATATTACACCGCCGCAATGGTAGGGGAGACAGTTAAAATTATTAAGGATATGAAACCGACGAACCCAACAAAGGCCGTAATTAATTTTTATAATTTATCTGATATTGAGTCTGTATCATTGGTATCAACAACCCATAACGCGGATATTTTTAAGGATGTTCAATCCGGTGCACATGATGCGCGCGACATTAATGCCGTATCAATCGGTGTTGCGGTTAAAAATGGAGATGCCATTTTAAAATCAATCGATGATGTGAAATTAGAACGTCAAATAAGCACAAGTTTGTTTGTAATAGGCCAAGGTGAAACATATGACGTCATCACTAAAAATAACGCTGCATATAAATAATTAATGATGGCCTTGAAAAAACATATGATGGTTGGGGTGACGGTGGGATTTTTTTCCGCCTTCATGCCGTATGTGTCACACGCCGCAAATTTGGCATTGACCCCACCCAGTGATATTGATTTTTCACTGTGTCAAAAACCCAACGCGCCATTGGATGATTTGGCGGCGCAGGTCAAAAACGCATCTTTGTCACAATTTACTATAACTGATAATGAATTATTGGGTCTGGCCATTCTCTATCAAAATGGCAGTGGTAAAACAATTCCTGATATCAATCAAACAGTTAGAATCTTAGAATTTTTACTATCAAAAAATTCAACCGAACAAAAAATTAAGGATCGTGCTTTTATACTTAAGGCCGAGTTATTAAAATTAGGCGAGGGCTATACCCAAGATAAAGAAGCCGCAAAAACCGTTTTGCGCGGTGTTATTGATGGGGGTAATGAAGCCGCCTATGTTCATCTTGCGAAAATTTTAGAATTAGATGGCATGAACGAGGCCGCGGCGGAAATGTATAAAAAGGCGTCGGCAAATAAGGATCCTGTGGCGGCATTATCCTTGGCCTATTTATACCACAACAAGGATATTATTGTTTCAGACGACGTAATCGATCGTTACGTCATTGCCGCGCAAAATACATTATTGGAAAAATTGGCCTTGGGGCAATGTGAATATTTTGGAAAAGTTGGATCAATGTATTTAAATTTACGTGGCTTGGCTAACCGCGAAGAATTGGCCGCGCAATGGTTATTATTGGCCGCCAATTTTGATCATGCCCGCAATAAATTACAATTGGCCGATTTGATTAATAAGGGATATTTATCGGATATTGCTGATAAACCAACCGCCAACCAATTATGGTTGGATGCTGCAAAACTAGGTAATGATGATGCGATGTTGCGTTATGGTTTATTCCTTATAAGTCAGGACAAATCAGATGAAGCCATTGAATGGATTAAACAATCAGGAGAGCGCAATAATATCAAAGCGATTGAATATCTGATTGATTATTATCAACCATCCCTAGAGCAAAAAATGGCTAACGATAATTATCTGTTCTGGCTTGAAAAGGCATCATTGCTGGATGAAGTAGAACCAGAAATTCTTTTGAATTATGCGAATGCATTGCGTCAAAATCGTAATGGAAATGTACAAAAAATATATGATTTATATGAACGTGCTGGGCGCCGTGGCAATGACGAGGCTTTATTTATGATGGGTGAGGCGCATCGTCTTGGCATTGGTGTGGAGCGTAACCCAACAAAGGCATTACGCTATTACCGCCTTGCAACACAGAAATCTAATTTGGATGCTTACGAGGCAATTATCAATGCCTATCAATGCGGTATTGGTAAGGATGTGAATGACGAAATTGCAAATAAATGGGCAACACGCGGTCTCTATTACGGGTTAAAAGTTATCTATGGTAATTTGGAGGCAGATTATCAAAATGCATCAGACGCAAAACAACGTCATGCGGTTTTGGATGACTATATCCCTCGGATAACCCTGATTGCCCGTGATAAGAAAAGTGTACGTGCCATGATGACATTGCATGCCCTTTATTCCGCCAAGGGTAACAGCGAGAAAGCCAATTTTTGGCGTGACCGTGCCCTTGACATGGACAAAAAAAATGGCGCGTCGGGTGATGGTCACTATCAATATGCGCAAATTTTAACGGGTGGTATTTTCATGCCTGCTGATAATAATCTCTCTAATGATTACATGCAAAAGGCCGCCAATTTAAATAATGCATCTGCGATTAAATATTTTGGTCGTCAGGCTGAAAATGCAGGGGATTATAAAAAAGCCAGTGATTATTTTGAACGGGCGTATCAATTAGGTGATGAAAGCTCCCTCATAAAATTGGCCGATATGGATTTAAAATTGAATAACATAGAATCGGCATTCTCACGCCTAGAGACATCCGCGAATGACGGATCGCCTGATGCCATGTTTAAATTGGCCGCAATACAACAGACATCAAATCCAGAGAACGCAAGGGCATGGTTTAACAAGGCCGTTGAAACACCAATATGCGATACAGGTGATATCCTGATGATTGCTGAATCTTACGCGAGTGGTGATAATGGTGCGCCAAAGGATAATTCAAAAGCTGAGGCTTGGTTAGGTCGTCTCAAATCAATCGATTCAATGAAAGACGGCGATAAAATTGATTTTGCCAAAATGATTTTAAATTCAGATTCATTTAAAGATACAGATAATTATCAAAAGGCGTTGGTGGTTTTGGACTCGGTTGCGAATGCAAAATCGTTGCAAATTTTGGCGGATTATTATCTTGGTAATCCTGCACTAAATGCACCCGAAAAGACAGTTGCCTATGTCACACAAAGTGCCGAGGTAGGAAACACGAAATCCATGGTTGATTTGGCGCGGTTATATATGTCGGGTCACATGGTGGATAAATCAATTGAGACCGCATCACGATGGTTAGAGAAGGCAAACGAGAATGGTAATGCCGAGGCTCAGGCGTTATTAAAATCCATGACGCAGGATTAAAGCGGCATTTCTAAAACATCTTTAAAAAAAGGCAGGATGCTATCAACGATGGTTTTTACACCTTTTTGATTAGGATGAATACCGTCTGCTTGGTTTAAATTTTTATCCGTTACAACATTTTCCAAGAAAAATGGATATAAAAGAACATCGTATTTTTCGGCCAAATAAGGATATATGGCATTAAATTTTTTGGAGTATTCTTGGCCTAGATTGGGCGGGGCAAGCATACCAAACAATACTATTTTCATCTCAGGATCTAATTGACCCGCCTGTAAAATAATATTTTCTAGGTTTTTCTGGGTTGAGGTAGGGTCAATACCGCGAAGGCCATCATTAGCGCCCAAGGCAATGACCAAAATATCGCTGTCACCTGCCAACGACCATTCAAGACGCTCAAGACCGCCTGCGCTTGTGTCACCTGAAACGCCCGCGTTTGCGATTGAGATTTTATAGCCTTGGGATTGAAGTGTGGTTTCTAATTGTGAGGGGAAACTATCTTTTTCCTCTAATCCATATCCTGCGATTAAAGAGTCCCCTAAAATAACAACTTTTATGGTGTTAGGGTTGTTATCAATTGCATAGGAGCTATTTATCAATGAGAATAGTAGTATTGAAATAATAAATAGTAGAATGGAAACGAACTTCATTATGGCTCCGAACAAATTAATATATACAGAAAATCTATCTTTAGAATTAGGGTCAAAGGACAATAAAGTCAAGGTTTTGAGCGATATCAATCTTACGATTCATCAAAAGGAAAAATTATCTATCATTGGGCCATCAGGGTCAGGGAAGACATCATTGATGATGATTTTATCTGGGTTAATGATGCCAACATCGGGCGGCGTGTTTTTTCAACAAAGACCAATCCATACATTGAGCGAAGATGAATTGGCACAATTTAGACAAGATCATATTGGTATTGTTTTCCAAAATTTTCATCTTATTCCATCACTAAATGTCTTACAAAATGTTGCTTTTCCATTGTCCTTATCTGGCGTCGATACCGCCGAAGAAGAAGCAAAAGAATGGTTGGAAAAAGTTGGTTTAAAAGATCGTCTTCACCAGATGCCATCACAATTATCAGGGGGTGAACAACAACGCGTTGCCCTTGCCCGTGCCTTAATTATGAAACCATCGTTGATTTTAGCTGATGAACCCACAGGAAATTTGGATCAAGATAATGGGACAATTATAACAGACCTCTTGTTCAACATGGTCGATGATCATGATGCGGCACTTGTACTTATTACACATGACGAGGCATTGGCGCATAAAACCAATCGCATTATTCAATTGGTTGATGGCAATATTATTAAGGATACGACTCTTGATAAATAAATTTTCACTCATGACACAAAAACAATTTTTGTTCCTTTTGATAACCGCATGGAGGGAAACGCTCTCTAACCTGCGCGATTTCCGTGTGATGATCATGTCCCTATTTTTGGGAATTTTTGTGATCAGTTTGATATTTAATATTACGGGTGCTTTGGAAAATGGTCTTCGCAAAAATGGAAAGGCGATTTTAGGGGGTGATATTTTAATTCGACAAATTTATCAACCTATCACCGAACAACAAATTGAGTTTTTAGAACAACGAGGGCAACTATCATCCTCAATCGAAATGCGTGGATTGGTCTATAACCCGACCAAGGAACAAGCGGGCTTATCAGAAATCAAAGCCATTGATGAATCCTATCCCTTATTCGGAAAGGTTGCGTTGTTGAATAATGGAGTTATCGATAATTTAAACAAATTTTTAAGCTCAGAAAAAGGCAATCCACCATTCATCGTTATGGATGCATCGTTAGTTGAGCGTTTGGACTTAAATATCGGCGAAGGTGTCCGTTTGGGAACAACGCAATTTATATTGAAAGATATTATCACAAGTGAACCTGATCGTGCAGGGGGATCAACATTTTCGGTTGGGCCACGCAGTATGATTAATATTGATGATATTCATGCAACAGGATTAATCGTGGAGGGCGCACAAGATTATTATAAATACAGGCTGGCTCTTAACACACCAACAGATATTTTGGCGGTCGAAACCGCATTAGAAGAAACCTTTCCAAACGCAAATTGGCGTTTATTGAAATACACAAATGCCAGCCCACGTATTGAATCTTTCCTTGAGCGTCTATCGCTATTTTTTACACTTGTGGGGCTGTCCGCGCTATTAATTGGAGGGGTCGGCATTGGTAATTCAACCAAGGTTGTTTTGGAAAAAAGAATTTCATCCATGGCGATGATGAAAACCGTTGGGGCGTCATCATCCT
Organism: uncultured Micavibrio sp.; assembly: GCA_964350795.1. GTDB lineage: Bacteria > Pseudomonadota > Alphaproteobacteria > Micavibrionales > UBA1664 > UBA1664. The sequence continues at coordinate 2,868 of CAYGLI010000013.1, read as the reverse complement.
TTGTTTTTAATATGTGGATGGTGGTTTTAATCTTCACCGCATTTATTGGTATTATACCGGCATTAATTTTGGCAAATATCCTGCCCTTTTTTATCTTTGGATCGATAGGGCATGTGTTCCCCATACCCGCCGCGCCAACCGTTTCAATCATGGATAATATTCAAATAATATTTTTGGCATTATCCATTTTATTTGTTTTTACAATTATAACCCTATCGATTGCATCACGCGTGAAACCAATTATGTTGTTAAAAAACAATATGGTGACAGGTATCGAGGGAACCGCAGGGAAAAGAGCGATAACCGCATTTATTCTTATTTTGATGTTCGCTGTTTTTCTTATTGTTACCACATCATCACAACCGATATTTACGCTGTTATTTATCGTTGGGGCCATTTTGACTTATTTGATTTTAAAGGCAACATGTTGGATTTTGGTCAAATGTTTGAAACCATTGAAGGATAATAAAAATATTCCCCTTCGGCTTGCGGTTCTTTCATTAACAAAAACAGGGAATCAGACATTAACGATATTGGTCTCATTAGGATTGGCACTCACCCTTTTTACATCGATTGCCCTGATCGAGGATAATATCAAAAATAAAATTGCAAATGATATCCCAAACCAAGCGCCAGCATTTTTCTTTATCGATATTCAAAAATCGCAAATGGATGAATTTGAAAAAATGATTTTGGGCGTTAAGGATGTTTCTAACCTTAACAAGGTTCCAAATTTGAGAGGGCGCATCCGATCAGTCAATGGCCAAGACGCAGAATCCGCACTTGTTGATTCATCAGAGAGATGGTTACTTCGTGGTGATCGTGGGTTTACTTATCTGACGGATAAGCCTGATTATAGCGAGATTTTAGAGGGGGAATGGTGGTCTGCTGATTATAACGGCCCACCAATCATATCAATCGTCGAGGATGTCGCATCCGCATTTGATGTCGGTGTTGGTGACCAATTGACGCTTAATATTTTAGGGCGCGATATAACCGCCACGGTTGCTAATGTGCGAACGGTTGATTGGTCAACAATGACAATTAATTTCGCAATCACATTCGCCCCAGGTGTTTTAGAGGCGGCACCACATAGTTACCTTGCAACAATTGCCGCACCAGAAAACGTCGAGAACCAAATCTTAAACCAAGTCGCGCAAAAATTTCCGAATGTGACTGCGATTGAGGTGAGAGAAGCCCTGCAAGTTGTTTCAAATATTTTGGGGCAAATCGCAATGGCAATGCGTGTGATTGCCTCATTGGCACTAATAACGGGTATCCTAATTTTATTTTCATCTATTTTATCATCCTTTAGGCAACGTCGTTATGAAACAATATTGATGAAGGTTTTGGGTATAACACCCAAGGTGATAGACAAGGCCGTTAGAATAGAGTTTTTGATTTTAGGAATAATCGCCGGTTTGCTTGCGCTTATACTAGGGACATTATCTGCCTATTTGGTTATTGTTTATGTGATGGATTTTTCGTGGGTATGGAATATTAGTATTTCACTATCAATTATTTTATCATCTTTGGTCATTACATTTTTATTCTCCTTTTGGGCTTTATCAAAAATTTTAAATACCAAGCCTAATGATTTTTTGAGAAACGAATAATATTAAATCTCTGTGACACAAAATCATCACAATTCAACGGCAATATTGTTGTTGTGTTTAAACAAACACGATCGTTATTTTTAACAATAGAAAGTCATTGAAATGAAAAAACAGATATTATCCCTCTCAACCATTGGTGTTTTATTATCAGGCACCGCGTTTGCCGATAATCACCCCATCACAAAACAAGACGTGTTGGACGCTCAAAAGGCATGGGCAGACGGCATTGTTGCCATCAGCACCGTTTATGTTGAGGAAGGCGATTACAAAATGCGCGCGGCACAACATATCAAGGATCTTTATGCGTATGGCCAAGGTGAAGTTTTATTTAAGCCAACATTGGCATCCCAAGACCAATTCCGCGAAACATATGATCAGGCACTATCCTATTTCGTTGGTGGTGACATTGCCGAAGACACGGGATTTGCCATTAAACCATGGTCGAATGTGCGGTTTGGTGAACAACAAATCATAACGGATTCAGATTCCGCAATGGCGATGGGTAATTATTTCTTTACCCCCGTTGGTGAAACAACCGAAACAAAGGTCGAATACACATTTGGATATATGAAAGATGACGCAGGCAAATTACGCATTAATGTTCATCATTCATCATTGCCATTTACACCGGCTGAATAATTTTTATGGGGGTGGGATGTTAGGTTTATTACCTTGAATCACCACCCCTTTTTTATGGTTTAAATATTATAAGGAGATAAATTTAATGGCACTACTAACATCCCCGATTGACGGGTCACCCATGATGCAAATTAATCGTTTTGGGATTGAGCTAGACGTATGCCAAGCCAGCGGCGGTATATGGCTAGATAAGGGTGAGCTTGAAAAATTAATTAATTTTATTAAGGATTCCGCCGAAGAGGACGCCCGTAAATTCGCCAGTGCAAAACAAGGTCGCGCGGATTACGACGATGATTATTATCGCCGCGAACCAAAGCGAAAATACAGTGATGATGATTACCGCAAAGGATATTACAAAAAGAAAAGTGGCATGAGTAAAGTGATGGATTTATTCGATTTTTAATCTAATGCTTTAGGCTTCATTTTTCTTTTTGGAAAAGTATGAAATTCAGGATCGGAAGTGTCTGGAACAGCTAACTTTTGTTCAACCATGTTAAAATGAAGATCAGCTGTGCTTCCATTTATAACACAAGATATTTCGACTTCATTATTGGGAACCAACATGTCATGATATTGTCGAAATAACTCTTCCCAATCCTCTGACTCTTTCCAA